>NZ_JBDXMW010000003.1:0-274202 GCF_039939215.1 Marinomonas sp. 5E14-1
TAGAGCAAATGTTGCTGAACAGCTTAAATCTGCCATTATTAACGGTGATCTCGCTCCAGGTACAAAATTAGTCGAATCACAACTTTCTGATCTACTTGGTGTAAGTCGTGGACCATTGAGAGAAGCAATTCGTCAACTGGTTGATCAGGGGCTGATTGAGAGCATTCCTTACACAGGAACTTATGTAGCAGGTGTAACCGTTAAGGCAATTCAAGAACTTTATTCTTTTCGAACTGAGTTAGAGCAGTTTGCTTTCAAGCTTATCTGGGACCGCCGTGACGAAAATTTCAAGAATGAGATAAAAAGCCAATTGGCTAAACTTACACAAGCCATTCAAAACAATGATTGCGAAGGGACTATTTTTGAAGAGTTAGAGCTCCATAACCTAGCCTACAAATACAGCGACCACGAAATACTACAAGACTCTTGGTTACGTTTACGTGGCCGCCTGCATTTATATTTCTCACTTCATCAAAAAGCCCATAATCGAGCTGGCCCTAAAATAGATGCTCATGATAAATACGTAACGCTAGCATTAGGTGATGACTTACAAGCCATGCTTGATCATATTGTTGAACATATGCAACAAGGGTATAAACGGGTTGAGATGCTAGTTTCAGACATCGAAAATAATACTTTAACTTAAAGGCCTGCATTTAGTGTTACGAACAAACACTCGTTAGTTGATGGAAACACTCTCAATATCGCCCCCATGGACTACGAAAAAGTATGAGAGAAAATATATATTGTTAAAGCCAGTTATGAGCATGTAACTGACCACATTAAGAATACTTACATACGAGCAGGGTACGAGGCCATGTTATTGAAAATGCCAAACCTAGTTCAGCGATTGAAATAACTCTGCTAACGAGTATTGACTGTTTCTTCATATCTCCCTCAACTCACTTCCTTATTTTGTGCACATTGAAACAAAGTAAGCCTAAGTATAATGCGCGACATAAACGGGATCCGATTTTGCTCGGCATCCTTCACAAGGCTCATTCTAGTTTGGATATCATATGGAAAATGCTCACAACGACACGACTTCTTCTGGAATATCACCGACTGAGTTCACTATCCTAGTCGCATCACTAATGTCGATTGTTGCGATTTCGATTGATGCGCTTCTGCCAGCTTTAGGTATCATTGGTTCTGACCTGAATGCCGCAACAGCAAATCAGCCGCAGCTGCTCATTAGTATGCTGTTTCTTGGCATGGCATTAGGGCAATTAATTTGTGGGCCATTATCTGACGCATTAGGACGACGTCCAATATTATTTGGTGGTTTTGCTCTGTATATTGTTGGCACCGTCATTTGCTACAAAGCAAACTCCTTGGAAGTCTTAATGTTTGGCCGTTTTATTCAAGGGTTAGGCGTCGCAGGTCCTTATATTTCCGCTATTTCATTAGTTCGAGACTTATTTCATGGCGCTCAAATGGCGCGCATCATGTCGTTAGTTATGATGATATTTGTCCTCGTACCGGCTTTTGCACCGACCATTGGCCAAGGTATTTTATTCATTGCTGACTGGCGCAGTATTTTTGAATTCTACATGCTTTATGCCATTTTGATTGTTGTCTGGGTTGCCTTCCGATTAAAAGAAACCTTGCCTAAATCAAACCGAATTCCTTTTTCCAAAAAAGGCTTTTTAGATGGTTTTAAAGAAGTTCTAACCAATCGAATCACCGCCAGCTACACCGTTTGCATGGGCTTATTCTTTGGTAGCTTTATTGGCTATTTGAACTCTTCACAGCAAATCTTTCAGGTGCAATTTAAAACTGGCAATATGTTCTCCGTCTACTTTGGTTTATTAGCTTTAGTACTCGGCTTTTCCTCTTTAATGAACTCAAGAATTGTTGAAAAACATGGGGCGAAAATCATCGCTTTCAAAGCCATGACGGTCACTGTTTTAGCGTCTCTGGCTTTCTTAATTCTGCATGCTTTTGTAGACATCAACTTATGGATGTTCTTGATTTATGCGGCGGTGATTTTTTTCTGCTTTGGCCTGCTGTTCGGCAATGTAAACTCATTAGCCATGGAACCAATGGGACACGTTGCAGGCATTGCTTCTGCAGTTATCGGTTCTATATCTTCTCTTATGTCTATGGGCATAGGCACGCTTGTTGGTCAAATGTACAACAACACATTAGTCCCCATTTCAGGAAACTTTGTTCTGATGGGAGGCATTGCGCTAGGCATAATGTACTGGGCTGAAAAAGGACGCTTAAATGAAAGTTCTGACGGAACGTCTCATGAAACCCCAGCAACATAAGTAAATAAAAATGGCGAAGCAGGCACACAACTGCTTCGCCATTTTTATTTCACAGAAGTCTCATCTTAGGTAATTGTCATTCAACATATGGAATCAAACGTCCAAAGACAATCACAGCAACCCAAAGAACAAGCGAGAACCCCGCAGCGAATTTCATATCTACTGAGAACTTTTCAGTGTCGCTTCGCTTCTTCATTCGCCATAAAAAATACAAGGCTAATAGAATACACAGTATTAAACAAAAAAAGCGCACTTTTATAAACAAACTGGTTCATATCTATCCCTTTAAACACCGGAGGTTAACGTGGTCAGAATTTTATAGGAGAGGAAAAGTAAGCAATAAGAAAACAGAGGGTAAAGCTAGGTAAAATAAATGTGTGCAGAATATGGATGAATGAAAATAACAAAGCGTCAAACCTCATTCTCTTACTGGCAAATCAAAGTCCGCAATATTTCGCTCTAACCTATTGTAATAAAACCTGATATATTCCCAAACGAATTATGCATTTATCATTAGCTAATCATCTGATTATGGATGCTTTTTCTGAGTTCAACACCCCAAACTTTAATGTAATAGGAGTTCTATAATGCTTCACTCTAGTTTACGTACTTTGGCTTTATCTGCTGTATTTCTAGCTGGTAGTTTTTCGTTATCGGTACAGGCTCATGATGCCGAGTATTCTCAGAAAGACTTAAATGAGCAGTCTGTGTTGGCGGCAACTTGGATGCAATCATCTGGCGAATTTAAAGCCTTGTCATACCAAGCGTTTAACCTTGCAAAAATGCAATTCGACACCTTCTCTGATTCTTACACTGGCAGCAAAAAAATTGCCGTTGTGGTTGACGCTGATGAAGCCGTTATCGACAACAGCGCTTACCAAACTTGGCTAATCGGTAAAGACTTCGGCTATTCAAGCAAAACATGGGCGAAGTGGATGGAAGCCAGCGAAGCCAAAGCCATGCCGGGCGCAAAAGATTTCCTAAATTACGTAGCAAAAAACGGTGCTGAAGTTTTCTATGTAACGAACCGCAAGATTGTTGGTTTAGAGGGCACGCGCAAAAATCTAATTGAACTTGGTTTTCCGAATGTTGACGACGCACATTTGATGCTAAGAACCTCTACAAGTAACAAAGAACCTCGTCGTGAAATCATTGCGGAGAACTACGACATCGCACTTTTCATGGGTGACAACCTAAACGACTTCTCAAGCGACTTCCGTGTAGAAACAATCGAAGAAAGCCACGCAGCTGTTGAGAAAAACAAAGACTTGTTTGGTACAAAATTCATCGTACTACCAAACCCATCTTACGGTGATTGGGAAGGCAAAGTATACAAAGGCAACTGGGGCGCATCACCAGCTGAGAAATCTCAAATGCGTAAAGATGCCTTGAATACTTGGGAACCAAAAAATTAATAGAAATAACGATTTATTACTTGAAAGTATATCCTCAGATACCTAGGATTCACTCATCTCATCTGCCATGCGTAGAAGGAGTTACGACACCGTCCTCTTCAGAGGGCGAGGTCTGCCTTTCTTTGTTACTGTTTTTTTAAGATATATGACCATAGGTAAAGGTTATTGAAGACTCGACTGTCTAGGATGCCTAAGTCGTAGTTATTCAGCTTCCAATACAAAAAATGGCCTAAGTATCTAGGTTAATGCTTGACTCATTACTGGTACCAACTTTAGTATTGATCTCAATACGGCCCCTGCCTCTTGTCTCTTTGAGATTACGCGGGGGTTTTTATTGCTTGCTTTCCCCCACATCAGACCACCAAACACTCCAACCCTCAACAACACCAATATCAGCAATGGTTCGCTTATTGTCTGACTGTATTATTGGAAAATCATCTAAAAGCAAGGCTAATCGCTGATGCCACTGAGTATTTGGGCAAATTTCTCGTACAATATGACGCAATATAGCAAACAGAAGAAAAGGCTTAGCAATTAAGTCTGGCTTACCGATAAAATCATCACACCACCTTATCTCGCCCAATTCGGGTAACTTTGGTTGATCAACGATATTACGATTCCATAAACGACTGTGATGTGCCGCTATATTACGTAAATGGTTCAATGAGCGAAGCCAGCTAGCAAAAACCTTAAAATCCTTTACCCCATACTTAGCAGCAATCTTCTCCTGATCTGGCACCTTCATCATCGCAAACAACTGAGACAGTGCACCAAAATCCCATACTTCTATGGCCACCCAAATGGGTAAATTTTCGCCATGGGTACTGAGGTAATGTTTTACAAAATCCTCTTTCTTTTTTGAGCGATTAACCAACCCTAAATATTTTGTTTGCCACGCTACAAATGCAGGCTCACCATTGAACTTTCGATTGGAAAATTTTGGGTGGAATTCGCTTTGATCTAGATAAGCAAATGTGTTTCGTTTTCCCAATAGGTAAGCAATATCAACACGCAATGCCACCTCCACTCTTTCTAAGGCATCCAATACAAGCAAGCGCAGTTTTTTATCGAATAAATACAGTTCAACCGCATCAGAAAAATGCGTATTCAAATGAAACTGGTCGCTGACATTAGTCTGCAAGACTTTGGTTTTCGGGTCTTGATGAATGGAGAACTGTCGAAAAGGGTACCAATAACCACTGAGTCGATAATAGCCAACACGTTCTAAATAGTTTTTAGCGGCGACTTCATCTGTAACGGACATGCCTCGTTGTTTGAGCAAGCTAAGTTGCTCATCAAACGACTTCCATGGGCGATCATAAGCCATAATTCACCATCCTTGGCTATGTTGTTTACAACACTTGTTCGACTAACGCATCAGCCAGTTCTGAGTTGGCTCATGATGTGCAATTCTGTTCCTGAAATCATGCCTCTCTCGTACGGTCTTCTGAAATGCTTTACAGGTTGGACTCTTAGCATTAAATAATAATGTTCTCATTTTGGTTTGCCAGAAACGGCGATCGTACTCAGGTCGAAATAAGTTAGATCAAAAATCAAAGGTTACGGTCTCTGTGGTTGATATCAACCAAGCATCACCAACAATCTACACAGAGCCCCGAGACAGATTGTTTTACATCCCTCTCGAGGGGTTATTTTATAGTAGATAATAAAATATCTGCCTCTAAACTACTCCAAAAAGGTTCAAATGGATTACTTTACTTACAATCCTAATAATTTAATAATTTAATAAATATTATTAAATATTATTAAATATAATTAAATAAGTTTTGACCTAATCATAGCTAAGAAAACAACCAAATTTACTGAAAGTTTTACTATTCAACTCTTAGCTTTTCTTTATATCATCTTCACTTAATACTGATTTATGGATTACCTTTATGCAGGATTTAGACATTATTCAACAACGCATGCGTGAGTTTGCCAAGGCTCGCGATTGGGATCAGTTCCACTCCCCTAAAAATCTATCTATGGCATTAAGCGTCGAAGCCAGTGAATTGTTGGAGTGCTTTCAGTGGCTTACTGAAGAAGAATCGTCTTCGCTCAATGAAGATCAACTTGCTGCGGTAATCGATGAGATTGCTGATGTCCAACTTTATCTTGTTCGCCTAGCCGATAAAGTTGGCATAAATATCCAAGATGCTGTTGAGCAGAAAATGAAAAAGAACGAAATGAAATATCCTGCTGATAAAGTACGAGGCAGTGCGAAAAAATACAATAAATACGAATAAGGAAAATACCAGTGATTGTATATTCAGCGACAAAGAGAGAATTTATTGATGATGTTCGTTCCAATCAAATTGCTGAAATTATAGAAAATGAAGTATTGAGAAAGCTAAACCGCAATTCTCCTCGCAGTGAAACCTTATCTTGGGAAAACTCATTACAATATATGTCTCAGGTGCTTTGGGATGAGGACATTCCAGCATCGGCGGGTGTCTCCATAGAATACAATCTTCCAATGACAAATCGACGGGTAGATTTTATCCTGACAGGTAAAGATCATAATCGTAATGATTCAGCCGTTATTATTGAGCTGAAACAATGGCAAGAAGCGAAGAAAACCGATAAAGATGCCATTGTAAAAACTCGATTTCAACACGGTGAAAAAGAAACCAATCACCCATCATATCAAGCTTGGTCTTATTCAGCTTTAATCGAAGATTACAACGAAACCGTACGCAAGGAATCCATACGACTACAACCCTGCGCCTATCTTCATAATATGAAATCTGGTGATGTACTAAATGACCCTTTTTATTCTCACCACACAGGAAAAGCACCTGTTTTCATCTCGCAAGATGCATTAAAGCTTTCTGAGTTCTTGAAGCGTCACGTCAAGTTTGGTGACAGCGATAATATTATGTATCGCATCGAGCATGGGGTGATTAAACCTTCCAAAAATTTAGCGGATGCCTTGGCTTCCATGCTAAATGGTAATTCAGAATTCTTAATGATTGATGAGCAAAAACTCGTTTATGAAACGGCAATTAGCCTCGCTCATATCGCTCAGAAAGGAAAGAAACAAACTTTGATTGTTAAAGGTGGTCCGGGAACAGGAAAATCAGTAGTAGCCATTAACCTGCTCTCAGAGCTCACCAAGCGTGACATGCTAGTGCAGTATGTTTCTAAAAATGCCGCCCCTCGCGAAGTGTTTAAAAAGAAGCTCACTGGCAGTAAGAAGAAAACTCATATCGACCAAATGTTTAAAGGTTCAGGGGCTTATACAGAAGTGGAAGCCAATCAATTTGGCGCTTTGCTTATCGATGAAGCTCATCGGCTCAATGAAAAATCCAGTTTATACGGTAACTTAGGCGAAAACCAAATCAAAGAGCTTATTTTGGGTTCAAGATTTAATGTCTTTTTTATTGATGAAGCTCAACGCGTTACGCTGCAAGACATAGGCAATGTAGAGACAATTAAAAGCTGGGCCCAGGAATTAGAGTCCGAAGTCACCGAGTTAAGTCTGGTGTCACAATTTCGCTGTAATGGTTCGGATGGTTATCTATCTTGGGTCGATAATTGTCTGCAAATCAGAGAAACCGCCAATCCAACCTTGGATGACATTGATTATGATGTGCAAGTCTTTGATGACCCGAACGTGCTTCGTGCAGCCATCGTTGATAAAAATCGTCTTACAAATAAGGCTCGACTCGTCGCAGGTTATTGCTGGGATTGGAATAGCAAAAAGGATAAATCAGCTTCAGATATTGTTATCCCTGAATATAGTTTCGAAGCACAATGGAATTTAACCGAGGACGGCAGTTTATGGATGATTGCAGAAAAATCAGTTGAGCAAGTTGGCTGCATTCACACCTGCCAAGGATTAGAGCTTGATTATATTGGTGTCATCATAGGAGACGATTTCGTCATTCGAGATGGAATCGCTGTTACAAACGCAAACAACAGATCGTCTAATGACCGCTCTATTCGAGGTTTTAAAAAGCTTTTAAAAGAAGCACCAGAGAAAGCAAGAAAAGTAACAGACGAAATCATAAAAAATACATACCGAACCCTCATGACTCGTGGACAAAAAGGCTGCTATCTATTTTGTACAGACCCTGAGACACGAAACTATTTCCTACAATTAGCCGCAAGAAAAGAAGAAACTGAAACTACCTCAGAACCCTATCAGGACTTAGAATTACCTATCGCCTCATTCGATAACGCCATGCCGTACAAAACACACGTTCCCATTTATGATTTATACGCCGCTGCTGGAGGCTTTAGCGAGCAGCAGAACCTAGAAGAGTGTTCTTGGATTGAACTCCCTGATCATATAAATATCAAAGATGACATGTTTGTTATGCGTGTGGTGGGTGAATCTATGAATCGTCGAATCGCCAATGGTTCTTGGTGTCTATTTAGAGCAAACCCCGCTGGCACTCGAAACGGAAAAATAGTACTGGTTCAACATCGTGAAATAGAAGACCCAGATCACGGCGGGAGCTATACCATTAAACTTTACCACAGTGAAAAAACAGCGATCGATAGTGAACAAATCAACACCCGAATAACCCTAAAGCCCGATACCAATGCCTTTGGCTATTCGCCAATAATCTTAGACAACCCCGAAGAAGATTTAACAGTTATTGGTGAATATTTAGGTGTTATTGGATAAATTTAATAAGTAAATGAGCCACATAAAAGTGGCTTGGAATCTTTCACCTCTACCCTAATCAAAGAAAACTATTTCCCCCTTCTATCACACCTATCTTCATTTAAAAGCATGATGAAAAGCGAGAATAGTTTCTATTGTTAGTACAGCATTAGCTTGATAAAAAATCTATTCGAATAAATACCGCTTGAAACAATAAAACACTCACTTTTGCTGAAATTATCGCTCAAGTCGGTGAAGTAGCATGCAGGTGCAAATCAAAAACACAGAAGAAATCGAATTAATGCGAGAGTCTGGAAAGCTTTTAGCACAGGTTTTTCATATGCTTGACGATTTCGTTAAAGAAGGCGTCTCCACCTTAGAAATCAACGATAAAGTAGAAGGTTACACTCGAAATACACTGCATTCTCGCCCTGCGAGTTTAGGTCAATATGGTTATGAGTTTGCGCTGAATGCTTCGATCAATGATGTGGTGTGCCATGGCATACCAAAGGCGACTCAGGTTCTCAAGGCAAAAGACATCGTCAGAGAATATTGTGGCCATGGCGTTGGCCGCGAAATGCACGAAGAACCACAAGTCCTTCATTATGGTAAAGCGGGAACGGGTCTCGTTTTAGTAGAAGGCATGACCTTTGCCATTGAGCCGATGATCAACCAAGAAAAGGCCAAAACAAAAACCCAAAAAGACGGTTGGACTGTGGTTACCGCGGATAAAAAGTTATCAGCACAATGGGAACACACGATTCTGGTCACACAAACTGGCTACGAAGTGCTGACTCTAAGACAAGAAGAGCAAGCTACCGAGCATGCCAACGCGCCATCATAAAATCAATAAACACGCGCAGTTTATTGGGCATAAAACGCATGGCGGGAAATTGCATGTAAACGCCGCCTTGGAAATCACTTTTCAGTTGCCAGTCTTTTAATACTTCAATCACTTCGCCTGTTTCCAGCGCTTCGTTTACGACAAAGTCTGGAAACAAGGCGATACCAAAACCTTGTTTCACGCCTTTTAAGCGCATATCGGCATCGTTAATAATGTAGCGTCCGTCTACGGTTATTTGAGTTTTTTTGTCTCCTTGAGTAAAGCTCCAAACATTATCACCATCGAAAAAACCAAGCGGTAAACAGTCATGTGTCACTAAGTCGTCAGGTGATTTTGGCGTACCACGCCCTGCTAAATACTCGGCGCTGGCACATAAAATAGAGCGGACTTTTCCTAAGCGCTTACAGACCAAATGTTCATGGGGCTGTTCGGCAATATGAAAGACCAAATCGACATTTTGATACGCTGGATCAAGGCGTAAATCCGTTACTTGAACATGCAAGGATATAGCGGGATAAAGCGTCATAAATTCTAATAACAAAGGCTCCAAAACTTGTTTGGCAAACGCATCTGGCACAGCAATACGTAAACGCCCTTTGGCTTCTGTCGTATTACTTTCAGAGGCCACAACCGCTTCTTTAGCACTATCAAGCATATTACGACACTGTTCGTACACCGCCATACCTACGGCCGTAATGGTTTGTCGTCGTGTGGTGCGTTCTACCAATACCGCTGATAACACACTTTCCATACGAGACACTTGTCGGCTTACACCCGATGGCGTAATGCCTAATTGCTGTGCGGCTTTGGTGAAGCTCCCCGTCTCAACAACTGAAACAAATGCCGCCATATCGGGTAGCAATGCAATAAGTTTATTTGTGTCCATGAGTCATAAGTCTTTTTCTATTTGATCGTATTATCACAACTTAAAACACAAGTTAGCATACAACCTTTCTTAACTCCTAAACGAATTTTTTATTCATCTATCAATCTATACGCCATTATTTAAAATGTGAGGAAACATGAATACCCAAACATTAACTTCTCCTTCTCTGTTCAGTCGTCTACCGATTGCAGAACTTTCCTTATTGCTCACAGCCATCTTTTGGGGAACCAGTTATGGCATAACAAAAGAAGCATTAGTCTATACCAGCGTGTTGGCTTTCATCGTGATTCGCTTTGGATTGACGTCCTTGTTATTGATGCCAAATTATTGGCGAGACACTCGTAAAGGGTTAACAAAAGATTGGAAACACGCGCTTCCAACGGGTGTTGTTTTGCTTTCTATTTTCCTTGCAGAAACCTATGGAATATTTCACACCACGGCTTCGAAAGCGGCATTTCTGATTAGCCTTTGTGTTTTGATGACTCCTTTTGTAGAAGCGATTTTTAATAAACAATGGCCTCACAAGAGTGTGTTTGGGTTTGCTTTGTTATCTGTGGTTGGCGTGCTGTTGTTAACTCAGAATGAACTTGGCTGGGAATCTCTTACTCTTAATATTGGGGATTATTGTATTTTACTGGCGGCCTTATTACGCGCTTGTATGGTGGTTTCTACACAGGTGCTGTTAAAGAACAAACGTCTTTCAGCGTTAAACATTACCAGCATTCAAGCCAATGTTGTGACGGTAGGTGCTTTGATTGTTTTTTTCATGAGCGATAACGCCATGACACATTTAGTACCAATCGAAGGAAATTTTTGGTTTTTAGCTTTTTACTTAGTTATCTTTTGTACTATTTTCGCTTTGTTCGCACAAAACTATGGCGTCAAACACACAACGCCTTCAAGAGTCGCTTTACTGACTGGCTCGGAACCCGCATTTGGTGCATTGTTCGCTTTTATTTGGCTAGGTGAAAGCTTTTCCACTATGCAATTAATCGGTGGTGCTTGTATTTTAGCGGCTACGTTAATGGCCACGTTACAAGGAAAAATGGCGTCTTCTCGATGAAGTCGCCATTTGGCTTGATAAATTTGGTGCATTAAGCAGGACGGAAAACCAAAGAGACACCGTTCAAACAATGACGCTTGCCCGTCGGCTGTGGGCCATCATTAAAAATATGGCCTAAATGACTACCACAACGACGACAGTGCACTTCCGTTCGGCTCATAAAAAAGCTGTTATCGGCTTTTGTTTCCACGGCGTTTGGTAGGCTTTGATAAAAGCTTGGCCAACCTGTTCGGCTGTCGTATTTAGTGCTTGAATCATAAAGTGGTAAATCACAGCCTTTGCAATCATAAACACCCACTCGTTTTTCATCCAGTAAATCACTGCTGCCCGGACGCTCCGTGCCTTCTTCTCGCATAACTTTGTATTCGAAATTGGTTAGTTTGGCTTGCCATTCTTCTTTGGTATAAACCACCTCAAATGTTGAACCTGCTTCTTGAGCAATCAATGATGGAGAAAAGTATTTTGCAGCGGCTGCGGCGCAAGCTGCGGTCACAAGGAAATGTCGACGATTCATAATATTCACCCTACTTTATATTCTGTAATTTGCTTTTCGTGGCAAAACAATGGCCACTTAAGGAAGGTACGAATAAGTCCACTGGCTTCAGCGTGTGGATAAACCTTTATTATTCGAGGCAAGCTTCGCAGTCCAATATGAACATATTGGCAAGAAGCTTAACAAAGAATAAAAAGTGTTTAGCCCACGCCCTTCGGGTCTTTCAGAGAAACGACCTCTCTGCGTTAAGAGTGATTGAAAGGTATTAACATTCCTGCTCACTCTTGCCTTGATAGACCGTTTCTCTGATAAGATTGAAGTTCAGAAGACTTATTCGCACCTTCCTTAAGTTCTCTTCTCCTTTTTTGAAGGCAAAAAAAAGAGTAAGTTCCAAAGGAACTTACTCTTTCTTAATATATGCTTACTTACGAATTAGATCGCAGTAATACTTTCCGCTTGAGGGCCTTTTTGGCCGTCAGTTACAACGAATTCTACTTGTTGGCCTTCAGCCAAAGTTTTGAATCCATCGCTTACAATAGCGCTGAAGTGTGCAAAAACATCTGGACCGTTCTCTTGTTCGATGAAACCGAAACCTTTAGTTTCGTTGAACCATTTAACAGTACCTTTAACTTTATTAGACATAAATAATCACCTGATTTTTAAATATAAGTAGCCTTAAAAAGGCTGAAAATGCAAAAAAATAGACTGGTAGTTAGAAACTTCAGAACGAAGATTTATGAATAAAACAACGTATTACAGAGTTTTTAATTTAGAGACTTCTTTCTAGCTTGCGACTGCATAATATAGCCATTTAGACTATATAGATAGCTTTATTTAGATTTGTCTCTTTTTCTACCAACTTTTTAAAGCAACCTGAGACACCTTATTATTCTTTAATACATTTTTAAACAGGTAATCTTTAGATGACTTCTCATTTAACTATTAAATACAGTTTTCTCATCATCAGTTGCTTCGCAATGAGTTTAGCCCATGGCAACAATTTAATTCACTTTGGAAACCAGTGTTTGGTGCAGGAAGCACAGCTTAACAAGGCGAAGCTGAGATTAGACCAGCTTGCACAAACCAAGAACCTGAACCGCATCAAAGCCAATCAAGCACAAGAAAATCTGGGCTATTATCAGGATAAAAAAGCACACTTAGAAATGGCCATAACAGAATGTGCAGAGACCACACCGAACAGCGCTTATTGCCATCAAACACGCAGACAATACAATGAATTAAATAGGCTTATAAAAGAGCAAGATAATACAACCGACATTGCACTAAACAGAGATAAATCCAATCTCACGTATGAAATCAATCAAGCCAACTTCCATACAAGACAAGCGAACTTTCTTGCTCTTTGCCGAGACTCCGACACTCACTATGCTTTCATTCAGAATTCCGAAGCATACAGCGCTGTGTGTCTCAAAGGAGAAAACAAGGAAACCATCACTTGTTCTCTTTTTTAAATGATGACATCGTCAGTGGTTATATAAGATTTACGTGTTGTCCTGATCTACAAGGACAAGCTTATCCATGTGAAACCCCAAAGACTCCGCTTTGTTGAGCAATCGATTCCTTATGGACTCTGGCATCGTTGGTGTTCTTGATAATAACCAGAAAAACTCGCGACTTGGGCCGACTACCATGGCGTATTGGTAATTCTCTTTATCCAACTCAAAGATCACATAAGCCCCATAAAAAGGCCCAAAGAAAGACACTTTTAAATGCCCAATATCAGATGAGTTAACAAAATAGGCTCTGCCTTTTGCCTCACGCCATTCTTTATCTTCGGCAGAATAGCCTCGGTTTAAAACCATTATTCCACCATCATCCTGTTTTGAATATGTCGCCGTCACATTCGACAAACCTTCTTCAAAAGCATGATCTTGACGAACAATCTCATACCAAGTTCCTAAATAGCGTTCCACCTGAAACTCAGTCACTGGAGCGATATCTTTAGGTGCGCTGGTACAACCAATCAGCAACACCGACATAAGCAAAACTATGTATTTCATACGAATACCTTCCATTGTTTAAGTTCAATCTAGTCTAACCACTTTAGAAAAGCGACAAGAAGCTGCAACACCAATGTCACATTTATGATGCAAGCTTTTAATACCTTTAACTTGAGAATACGCGCCTTGTTTAGTTATAGATTAGTCCGACCGTGGAATAGAAGAAACCAACAAAGACAACATAAAACGGTTTCCATTAGCCTAAACAAGGCTTCTCCTATTGCAAAAGTCGATGCTCGGTTCCTTTCCTTCTCCATTGATATTTCCGTGTTGGCTGGCGGTTTTTGGTGGGAAGGCAGCAAAGGGACTCAGCACGGATTAGGTACGCAACGAGTTAAACCGTTAGACCTCAGTCAGCCAGCATTAGATAATCTCGTCAATGCTCTTGGCCCTGCTTATGTGCGTGTTGGCGGCTCGGAAGCCGACAAAATTCATTACTTTACCAGTGCAGCACCTGCATCAGCGGATAGCTTAGAGCTCACACAAGACATGTGGAATCAGCTTCACAGCTTTTGCCAGCGGAATGATTTAGCATTAATGTTCACCATGAAATACGGCCTCTTTGAGCGTCGTAAACAAGGTGGTTGGCAAACCAATGAAGTCGAATCCTTATTACAATATTGCCAAGATAATCAGCAAAAAATCGACATTTTTGAGCTCGGAAATGAACTCAACGCCTATTGGGCTTTCCACGGTTTTACCTCACAGCCCAGCGCTAAAAATCTCGCAAAAGATTACGACACTTTCATTCGTTGCGTCCGCCGATACAGTCCAAACAGTTTAGTTGCAGGCCCTGGCAGTGCTTTCTGGCCAAGAATTGGAGAAGCCGTTAAGCCTATTAGTAATATTTCTGCACCTTTCTTGGAGCACTTAACAGAAGAAATCGACATTATTGATTGGCATTATTATCCTTTTCAAAGTAGCCGCTCTCCTGTTCGCACCCGTGCGGCGACACTCAACAATATCCTTTCACCAAACTCTCTCAAATCTTATGAGAAATACGCCTTGCAACTTAGAAAACTACGCGACCAACATCAGCCCAAAGCTCAGCTCTGGACAGGCGAAACAGGCTCTGCACAATGCGGAGGGCAAGCCAAACTCTCAGATCGATTCGTTTCCTGCTTTTGGTGGGCAGATCAATTAGGGCGAGGGGCAAAATCTGGTCAAAAAGTCATGGTGAGACAAAGCCTTATTGGCGGAGATTACGCACTCATTAATCGACAAACACTCAAACCGAATCCAGATTATTGGGTCAGCTGGTTGTGGGGGAAATTAATGGGAGAAAACGTATTCGAAGTTCAAAGCAATGATCCATTCGTACAAACCTATTGCCACAGCGCGAAGAAAGAAGGCAAATGTACTTTATTAATTATCAACATGTCCTCCAGCCCTAAAATCATAAATTGTCAGGAGTTTGGTCTAAAGAAAAGGCGTTTTGAAATCACTGCAGATTCCCTCACTTCTAAGAAGATCCGAATCAACAGTGTTCGCCCCAAACTCAAACAGGGAAAAGTAAAACTAAAAGACTTCCCCAAACTTTCAAAACTCAACATTGTGAGCCCATACAGCATCAACTTCTGGTGCTTTGAAATATAAATACATCCTCCAATTAAATGAAAACAATTATCAAGAGTATAAAACAACTCATCTCCTATATATAATAGTGCGCTCATTTATTTGTATTTAAGGTCTTCAATATGATCCGCCGTTACGCCTATTTTGGTCGAGTCTTCCTAATTTTTATGGCTGTACTCGCCTTAGCAAGCTGTGACAAAGCGCCAGAAGAGACTCAACCTCCGACGGACAATACCTCTTCAAATAACATTCTGGCCATCGATCAAGTCGAAAAAGCCTCTGAAGGTTGGCCAAGAAGCATCATGACAAGCCAAGGCTTATTAACGCTTGAACAAGCCCCAAGCCGAATTGTTTCCACCAGCGTGACACTTTCTGGCACTTTACTCGCAATCGACGCGCCATTAGTCGCTTCCGGCGCCACTATGCCAAATACAAGCGTGGCATCAGGACAAGGCTTTATGCGCCAATGGGCTTCCATCGCGGAAGCGCGAGGCGTCATTCCGCTTTACCAAACCGAACCAAACGCCGAAGCAATTATTAAAGCCAACCCAGAATTGATCATTATTTCTGCGACAGGCGGCGATTCTGCCATGAAGCTGTACGATCAACTAAAAGACATCGCACCAACCTTGGTAATAGGCTATGACAACAAAAGTTGGATGCAATTAGCTCAAATCTTTGGGGATTTATTGGGCTTAGAAAAACAAGCAAAAAGCGTGATTCAAGACTTTGAGCAAAAAGTCGCAGATACGAAAAGTAAGATTACTCTGCCACCTCAACCGACCACAGCCATGGTTTATTATCGAGACGATACAGGCGGGAATATTTGGACAGCCAAATCGGCTCAAGGCCGCTTATTAAAAGAGCTCGGATTCACTCTGGCTGAAGTGCCAGAATCAATAAAAGGCAACATCAGCATGGGATTACGTGACGATATTATTATCGCTACAGGTGAACGCTTCCCAGACGCAGTGAATGGCAACTCAGTTTTACTCTTCTCGGCTTCTCAGGAAAGAGAGCAAGCACTCAAAAACAATAACTATTTACAGTCATCAAGCGCGATTCAAAACAACCAAGTTTTTGCCGTGGGTAACGATACATTCCGACTAGATTATTACAGCGCTAGTAATTTACTAACACGATTACAGAATCTCTTTGGACGCTCCGAAAATGGCCAATAGCGAATACGCTTCTGCTAAAAAAAAATACATCTGGCTATTGGTTTCTATTAGTCTGCTATTACTGATCATGATCGCCAGTTTATGCATTGGCGCAAAACCACTGTCAACTCAAGTTCTGTGGAATGTGCTGATAGGCAAAGAGCATGGTCTGGCGGAAACCATCATTCTTGAAGGTCGCCTGCCTCGAACCTTAAATGGTTTATTTGTTGGAATGGCATTGGGAACCTCTGGCGCTCTTATTCAAGCTATTACTCGAAATCCTCTTGCGGACCCTGGAATATTAGGTGTGAATTTGGGTGCCAGCTTAGCGGTCTCTATTGCGATTGTATTTTTAGGTGCGACACAACTTTCTGAATTTTTCGTTTATGCCGTGTTCGGCGCCCTGCTCGCTAGTTTATTAGTTTACTTTGTTGGCAGCATTGGCGGAGGAAAAACCGACCCGCTGAAACTTACACTGGCAGGAATTGCCATTGGCGCAGTCTTCGGCGGTTTAAGCTCGGCCATTACTTTGTTTAACCCTAACGCCTTTGATCAAATCCGTTTTTGGGTGGTTGGCAGCTTAGACATTCGAACATTATCCGTCCCATTATTCATTGCTCCTGTCGTGCTTTTTGGTTCTTTATTAGCTGTCGCCATCACACCGGCATTGAACGCATTTAGCTTGGGAGATTCCTTAGCGTCTGCGCTTGGCAGTAATCCTGCTCGCGTACAGTTACTGGGATTATTGGCAATTACCCTACTGTGTGGCGCCGCCACCGCAGCGGCTGGCCCCATTGCTTTTGTCAGTTTAATGATGCCGCACATTGCCCGCTGGATGGTAGGCCCAGACCAACGCTGGATCATTCCATTTAGTTTTATTCTCACTCCTTGTCTTTTGCTGGTTGCCGATATTATCGGGCGAGTTGTGATTGCCGGAGAACTCCGAGTCTCCATTGTGACTGCTTTTATTGGCGCACCTATCTTGATTTATCTCGTGCGTAGGAAAGGGGCCACCAGCTTATGAAAAACACACTTCCCCATGCGCCTATCAAGCACCAGGCAGTCAAAAACACGATTATCAAACCATCTAAAATCATCCTGTTATTGCTAACTTTGTTATTGGTTTTCGCCACACTTTTCATTGATGGCCACCTTTTTAAAAATCAGCAAGATATATGGCTTTTACTGACGGGCGAAGCTGATCGCTATCAATCTATTGTAGTGTGGCAATGGCGGGCCTCTCGCTTATTTGCGGCGTTAATCATTGGCGCTGGGCTTGGTGTGAGCGGTGCGGTTTTTCAATCCTTAGTTCGTAATCCATTAGGTAGCCCAGATATCACTGGCTTTAATGTAGGCGCTTTTACGGGCGTTCTCATATCAATCGCGGTTTTTGGCAACCTATATTGGATGAGTGTTTTGGGAGCAATTTTAGGTGGGCTTTTTTCTGCCATTCTTGTGTATATTTTCGCGTACCGAGATAGTCATTCTGGCTTCCGTCTTATCATAGTTGGCATTGCTATCAGCGCGACTTTGACTGCATTCAATCAGTGGTTGTCTCTCACTGTTTCATTGGAAACTGCCATGACGGCTGCTTTATGGAGTGCGGGGACGTTAAACGGTATGACTTGGTCTCGCGTGTTGCCCGCAGCGGCCTTAATCAGTGCTTTTATAGTCTGTGCTTTTCTCATGAACACACGAATGAGATTACTCGAAATGGGCGATGATACAGCCGCCGCATTGGGTGTATCAGTCAATCGATCTCGCCTTGTGTTGATGTTTGTCGGTGTCGCTTTAACCGCAGTCGCAACGGCCGTAACAGGTCCAATCGCTTTTATCTCTTTGGCTGCACCACAAATTGCTCGCCGATTAGAAAAGAGCGCCAATGTTTCTTTGGGTTCTTCCGCACTTGTCGGTGCTCTCTTATTGCTCTGTGCAGACTTTATCGCACAACATGGCTGGGAAGGTTCCACTTTGCCTGTCGGCTTAGTCACCATCAGTTTAGGTGGCATTTATTTGGTTTATTTAATTATGCGAGAAGGTAAGTTATGACATCAAAATCGGCCATTTCACTCGCCACAGAATCCGTCACTCTAAGTTATGATCAAAATGTCATCGCCAAAGATCTTTCCGTTCAAATTCCTGAAGGAAAATTTAGTGTCATTGTTGGCCCAAATGGTTGTGGTAAGTCGACTTTATTGCGTGCTATGAGCCGACTGCTTGCACCTCAATCTGGTCGAGTATTACTAAACGGAGAAGACATTCATGATCTCGCCACTCGTGAGGTTGCCAAAAAATTAGGACTTCTACCTCAAAGCGCCATTGCACCCGATGGCATTAAAGTGGTCGACTTGGTTTCTCGTGGTCGCTTCCCTCACCAAAAATGGTTTCAACCTTGGCGAGAAGAAGATCAAAATGCTGTGAATGCCGCGATGAAATCCACAAACGTAGAAGAGTTCGCTTTCCATAATGTTGATCAGCTTTCAGGTGGACAAAGACAACGAGTTTGGGTGGCGATGGCACTTGCTCAGAAAACACCGTTACTCTTGTTAGATGAGCCAACAACTTATTTAGACATCGCTCACCAAATTGAATTATTGGACTTATTTCAAGATTTGAACCGCCAACAAGGTCACACGCTCGTCGCGGTACTTCACGACTTGAACCATGCTTGCCGTTATGCTGACAACCTAATTGTCATGAAAGCAGGACAAATTATTGCCACAGGCACACCAAATGACATCGTAAATGAGGAACTCATCGAAAGCGTATTTGGCTTACCTTGCTTGATTATAAATGACCCTATTTCCAACACACCTTTAATTATCCCTAAAGGGAGAAAGTAAGGTTACTTGATTGCATTTACCATCAGAACGGTTTGGATATCGACTTAAAAAGTCGAACTTTAGTTTTTATTTGATTCAATCTTTGCTGAACAAATACTCGTGTCCGTTAGGCTCGCTTTTCTGAGAGTCCTTGCTGCTTTGCTGATGAGTAAACTGGTTGCAGCACAACCTAAACCAAGTGTGACCAAGCCTAATACAGGTGACAACACTTTAACGATTAGGCCGATACCAAGTGCTCCAGCGGTGTCACCCACTACACTTTGTGCTGTCCAGAAGCTCCCCATACGCCCTAACATATTGTCTGGCGTATGGCCTTGCACAATCGAATACTGCAACAAACCGCCGATAGAACCAAAGTAGCCAAATACAGCTAGGGCAAACAGCATAATAAATAAATGGCCTATTACACCTAGTGCAGCGACGCACAAGAAAGACATAAAGGCGGTTATCAGCATCATCATACCAGGGCGTTCTAGCTGACGAATCCAACCACTGGTCAAGGCGCCAATAACAGAACCAACAGGCACCGCTGCATACATCAAACCCACTTCAAAAGCACCGCCACCAAACGCCGTTGCCGCCAAAGCTGGGAATAAGATACGAATCGATTTAGTCATGGCTTCCAAGGTACCAAGCGCCACTACCGCTCGGATCACCTTATGAGTAAACACAAACGAAAAGCCATCAAATAAAGATCTCAAAGGGCGTTCTTCTGGGCCACTGCCTTGAGGTTTCATATTTGGCAAGGTTACTAACGTGATAAGCGTACAAAGGGTACCAATGGCCGCTAAGGTGTAGTTCCATGTCACGCCATAGGCCACAATAATGACACCCGCTACCGCTGGAGAAATAACAGAACCGATTCGTACAATCAGCATGCTTAATGCGCCTGCTGTTGGTAGGTTTTCTCGTCCAACTAAATTCGGAATAGACGCCATGAGTGCCGTCATACCAATAGCACTAAAGAATCCATCCCATAGGGAAATAGCGTAGACCGCAAAAAGGCTCGGTTCAGACAGGTACGTATTGCCTGCCAATAACACAAAGCCAACACCACAGATGAATCGTGAAAATAAGATCAGATACTTACGGTCCATGCGATCGGCCAGTATTCCGCCTAACATAAGACCAATGAACATTCCTATGCCATCAAGCGCTACCGCATAGCCGACTTGTAAACTCGACCCCGTTAATTCATAAATTTGTACAGGCACCGCCACATTCAACATACCAATGCCCAAAACAGACATTAAGCGTGCAATGAAAATAGCGCGAAAGTGAGTGTTGGTTTTTAATAAAGTAAAATCCAACAGGATATTTTTTTTAGACATATGATAGTTGGATTATTTTTTAGGAAGTAAGTGCATCAGGCCATTCATCAAACCAGATCGCCATGAAAGCCAATCATGCCCACCATAAACAATATCAAGCGATACTTTTCCACCTTGCCGTTTTATTGCTTCATAGGTCATCCGATTGTACAAACACATGTCTTGCTCACCATGACCAACCGTTAGAAAAGCTTCTAGATGTTTAACCGAAGACTTACCTGTTTGAATCAGCTCTGCCAAACTGTTCTCTGGAGGAGCTAGAGAAGAGAAGGAATCCAACTCTTGTTCGGCTTTAGGGGAAAGCATTCGACTCTTCTCTGGCCACCAAAAAGAACCCGAAAGACTGATAATTTTAGAAAAATATTCAGGAAACTGAAGCCCTGCATACAGAGAAGAAAGCCCACCTAAACTCTGACCAGCAACAATATAATCAGAAATGCTAGAGCCTACTTTTGCTAATTCAGATTCTACATCTGGCAAAAACTCATCAACCAACGCTTGCCAAAAAGGCTTATGACAACTCAGCTCTTTCCAACGGGTTTGACCATCAATGGAAGGCACTAAAAGATAATGAGCTGGTGCGATAAGTTTCTGTTCTGTTAAATATTGCAATACGGCTAAAGCGCCACTTTCTTCCCCCCATTTTTGACCGTCAAGTAAAATAACTAATGGTGCATCCCCCTTAGCTATTGAGAAAAGCTGACAATCACGTTGATTACCAAGAATCTGACTTTTCCATTTAATGGATAAGATTTTATCCGTCGAAACAGTAGCAAGCTGCCCTTTATCTCTCTCCTCCCAACCAAGTTCTGCTGGCGCGTTTGGTAAATGGAGTGGCGAACTCCGTCCCCAACCCGTTAACTGCACTGGCAAAGGATTAAGCGCATCATGCACTTGCTGTTGAGCAACATCGACCCACCAAGATCGTTGGGCTTCTCGTGAGCCGTCGTTTTGCTCTTTTATGATTTCTGGAAGCTGATGAGCCTGAAGAGGAATAAAAGAATAACTACCGCGCCACTTTGAATTTACGGTTAACTGACCAAACCAGACATCTGTGCCAACCACTCGATTTAAACATTCAGGCTCCCAGCTGTGATGATCTGTTATTGAATTTACATCAAGCAAAACACTGCCAGTTGTGGATGTGTTTTCATTTCCTTCTGGATCTTGCCAAATCAATGTAACCAAACACTGGTTCGCATCTTGATGCTGAATAATCGGCATCCCTATGGAATAAAGCTCTTTCCACCAAATCTGACTACCAACATCATGCTGTATTCCAATGTTTAAAAGCATTTTACTGGCCAAAATTCACTCTCATCTCTTTATCTGCACTATCAATCAATTGCAGAAAATATAAATAGATCAACCTAAAAAAGGGGCTCGAAAGCCCCAAAATATAAAAGGAAATATTTAACTCTACATACGGTAAGTTGCGCTCACACCGATTGTGCGGCTTTGACCAATCGCTACACGTGAACCACCGTTTACAAGGTAAGTTACATCTTCACCTGTTAAGTTTTTGATATAACCACTAATTAGAAAGTCTCCTACTTCATAGTCGACATTAGCATCGACTATAGCGTAATTACCCGCTTTGTAATCATCTGTATTATCTAAGTCTGAGTAATACTCACCAACATAAGTAAGGTCTGCACCAAAATTCAAACTGTCGCCAATATATTGAGTGAAGCCAAGAGAGAGGTTAAGTTCAGGGGCATTTGATAGCTCATTCCCTTCGTAACTACTATTTTCATCAATTTTAGAGGTCAGGTAACCAACTGATTGTCGGGTCTCTAGGTTGTCTGTTAACCACTGCGTAACTTCAATCTCGACGCCTGCAGTATGAGCTTCTGTTACATTTCTAATTCTATTATCCGAAGCGGCCTGATACCCATCGTATGCGTTATAGAATAATGCAGCATTTATAGTTGAGCCATTATGGAACTTAGTTTTAGAGCTGAACTCATATCCGTATACTGTTTCTGAGTCATATGAATAAGCTTCTGCTGTTTTGTTTTCTGCTACAGAGTAACCATCGTCATACCCGATGCCTCCAGAGTTATAGCCTTTACGAACAGATAGACCCACGGTTGTTGATTCTGTGGCCGCATAAGTCACTGCAAGCTGAGGTAATAAATTTGTTTCAGTAATAGAGTTGTCAATTAATGCTGCATCGCTTTTTTCATAGTAGCGATCTTGTTCTTCTCTCTGCAATCTGCCACCAAAGATAAGCGTCATTTTATCCGTTACTTGATAATCTGCAGAGCCAAATAGACCAATTCGCGTTTCATCAATCTCACCAATAGTCGACCCACTATCAATATCATATGAGCCTTCTCTATCAGCAAGCATAACACCTACAAAGCCATTTACAGGGGAATTCGATGGAGCAAATGATAGTCTGCTTTCAACTGTGTTAGTGGCATCTTTGAATTCATAGTATTCAAGGTCTGGATAAGATGCGAACTGGTTCGTTTGGCTACTCGATGAAAGTATAGTGGTACTTTTCATACCATTACTGAATAGGTAGTTAACCTCTGCAGATAGGTTATTTACCTGTGAATCATGAATACGAACGTTATTACGATCAGCTGTACTCAGCGTATAAGTTTCATCTTCATACCCTGTACCATCGCTCCAGTTAGCCCAGTTTAGATAGTTACCATCCGCTTCTCTACGATTACCTGTTAGCTTAATAGTGAAATCATCGCTTGACGTGGGCTTCCATAACAATTTACCGCGAAAGTTAAGGTTTGTAGATTCTTCTGGATCGACAGGGACACTGTCTGTTTCACCGTCATAGGTCATAAAACCTTTGCCATCTGCGCCATCAGCAGCAATTCTATAGGCTAAATCATCCGTGATTGCACCAGATGACATGATGGCTAAGTTTTTCATCACATTGCCATTTTCATAAGTTTCCAAACCAAGTCGGACAGCAGCTTCAGGGGTGAAGGTCGGGTCATTTGTATTAATCGTAATCGCTCCACCAATGGAGTTTTCTCCCTGAGCTGTGGACTGTGAGCCTCGGAAGATCTCAATTTGATCAACATCCCATACACCTGAAGGGCTAAAGTTATACCCTGTGTATGCATCGGCAACACCATCAATAGACGTATTGATACGCTGTCTACTACCACTATGGGTTGCATACCAACCAGTTGTTGCCCCACTGCCATTGATGCCTCGAATATTGATGGTACCAAAGCCTGCACTGATGACATTGGGTGCTGACGTTGCGACATCATTTACCTTTTGTGCAGCACCATTAGAAAAGTCTTCTCCACTAATAACAGTAACCGCTGCTGTCGTATCTTTAATGTCTTTATTTACTTTCTCACCCGTGACAATCAAGACTTCCAACTGAGCTGAGCCATTATTCGAAGCACTACTGGTACGAGGTACTAAGCTATATGTACCGTTTGCATTCGCAACCATCATGAGATCAGTCGATGACAAAAGCTGTGCTATTAGCTCCATGGGAGACATATTCCCTGATACTGCAGGGTTTTTGACACCTTGAGTCAAAGCAGGGTCAAATGAGAGAGCGATATTATGTTGAGCCGTGAAAGTAATTAATGATTTTCCAAGGTCTCCTGCTTCAATACTTAGTACCTGAGTAGCTTCTTGCGCTAAGCTCTCTTGAGCCATAGCAGAAGAATGGAAACTTGATAGCATCAGCAAACTACTGCACGTTAATGTAGTTGCCATTACTTGTTGTAAGCGATTTTTTAAAAACACATTATTTCGGGTAGACACAGCCACTTCCTTTCGATGAGTTATCAGAGTTATCTAACTAATAAGCCACTTGAGAAGAAAAAAAGTGTCAAAAAAATAAAAATATTTTCATTTAGTTTTTAATGACACAAATTAGGTGAGGAACTTAAACCGCCTCTAGGGTGACCCAATAACGGCTTAGGTTCTGTTTGATATTAATTGGATAGGTGTTGGAAAGCATATTGAATACAATATTGATGTCTTTAACAGGGAAAGCCCCTGAGACTTCGATATTTTGAATATCAGGGGATACCCTAAATAAACCAGTATGGTAACGGGAGAGTTCTTCGATAAAGGTATTGAGCGGCATATTATGAACAGCCAGCATATTAGCCAGCCATGAAGTTGTCCCCGCTAGTAACGGCTTCTTTGATAAAACACCATCGTTTGATACATCTACCTGCAACCCTGCTTCCAACCTACTATCGCTAACATTATTAGTGACTATAGGACTAATCAAAGCCTGACCTTCAATGACGCCTACACGTGTAAAATCACGATATTTCCGAACGGTAAGGTTTGTATCGAGCAGTGATAAAACCGCTTCTTTTGTCTTCACAGTAAATGACGCAACACCGTTATAATGAGTAGATGGCGCATTCACTTCTATTTCACCTTCCCGTAGCGATAATAAACGCCTATTTTGATCGAAAGAAGCATCAAACGCTGTCGCCGTATTAAGGGTTACTATGGTTCCATCCGGTAGAGTAACCTGCTTTTTTTGGCCTTTCGCTGTACGGTAATCTGCACTCCAATGCTGACTTTCTACTACTTTGTAACTTCCCCACAAGAACGGCCCTGACACTAAAAGTAATGCCAATTTCCTCATATGAAAACGTCTAGACTCATCATCTGGGCGATTTAAAACAGCACCTGCAATATCCTTAGGCAAACTGTCCACTCGACTTATAAAAGATTGTGCGCGTTGCCAAGCCAATCGATTACTATCACAAGAGTGTTGCCAGAGTTCAAATTCCCTTCCCTCAGCTTTTGTCAGCTCCTTTTCTTGTTGCCTAACAAGCCAGTCCGCAGCCTCATGCATGCTTTTTTTAGATACTTTACTCAAAGAGATCACTCTCCATTAACATAAGACACTGCACATAAGCTTGCTTCATATATCGTTTAACTGTAGCCAATGATATGCCGACTTCATCTGCTATTTGTTGATATTTTTTGCCATCTATTTGCGACATTAGGAATACACTTTTAATGTTCTTGGGCATCTCATTTAACAGTGCATCAATCTCTTCTAATGTTTGTAATATGATCAGCTGGCTTTCTGCAGAAGAAGTAACAAACTCAGGCTGTTTTTCTAAGTACTCGTAATAGGATTCTTCAAGCGATTTCCGCCTGTAAAAATGACTGACCAGACCTTTAGCAACCACAGCCAAATAAGCACGTGGCTCCTCAATCTTATCAACATCGTTTCTGGAGTGAATTCGCAAAAAAGTATCTTGCGCTAAATCTGCGGCATCAAATTGATTATCTAAGCGTTTTCGAATCCATGAATATAACCAGCTATGGTTGTCTTTGTATAAAGAATGCATCGCGTCCTGCTGCATTTTTAGGGTTGAACTATGAGACATGCAATAACTTCTTCATGGCAAAACAAAGATGAGAATAAGTATCATTAGACGTCTGTTTTACTTTTCTGTCAACACAAAGTATCTGGAGTTACTAGTGAGCTGACTTAGGAGCCCTAGACAAATGGCGGCAGTATAAGAAATGCATGCATTCCTTATAAAGACAAAAACCACCTACAAGAGTTATTTATACAAGTGTAACTTATACGGTCAACTAAAAAGGTGTTTAGCGAACTAGTTGCGATTCACTCCTTAACTTATAACGACACTGGGCATCATCAATTCGAAACAGCCGTCCCTTCTATTTCCAGTACTGTTTTAGCGTCTGTACGTTCCATGATTTTCACTAACGCAGATTGAATTACTTCGTCTTCACGTACATTTTCTTGGCTAGAAAATCGCTGCTCTTGTGGTTCTGCACCTTCCTCTAAAACAAATGTCACAACCACTTCTGTCGCTTTCTCTGTGGTTTCACCAAAGTAAGAAAATGTTACTTGTGGATAGCCTTTGAAACCCATTTTTACTTTCTTTGCGATACGCTTTTTAGATTTATCTAAATTCATGCTGTTTGCCTTAATAGAGGTGATATCACGAAAAATATGATGAGATTAAAGCACAAAACGGGTCAGTTTAAGTCGATAACATGTCAGTAAATTTGAGCGATTTTTCCATATATCTCTTCTATAAAGAAAAGTAATCTTTTTACGTCAAGATAAGAAGGAAGAACCATGCTAAACATTATTCAAATCAAAGTCCGAGGCTATCATTTAGATGTCTTTCAACACATTAACAATGCTTGCTATTTAGAGTTTTTAGAAGAATGTCATTAGGTATTTTTTGATAAATTTAGTGCTGGTACAGATTTGATGAAGCAAGATTTAGCTTGAGCAGCCGTCAATATAAATATCAACTTCAAGACAGAAGGCTATTTTGCTGTTGTTCTCGAAGTGCACACTCAATTTGGAAGATTGAGGAATCGCAGCATCAATATGAAGCAACGAACTCTAAATACGATGTGTTTGTTTTTCAAAAGAGAAAAAGACCGCTATTCCTCTGCATGAAGAGTACAAAATAAAAAATCAAGCCGCTCTTGCAGAATCGTCTTAAACACGAGCCACAGTTACTTTTTTGACACGCTTTAAAACACGAAATAAATACCCAGCAATAACCAGGTTTATCAACAATGCCGACACGCTAAAAACATTAAGATCTTGATAGATGGCATACAACTCAAAAGGTATATAAAGTGACGCGGTAATAAAAGCGAACCATTCAATCCAAATGAGCTGATTCCAAAGCCCATACGCCAATATAAAACGGAAAATGCCATAGGTAAGCGCCACGACAGTGACAAGAATCAAACTATTACTAGACACTTTCTCTGCCATCATCAAAATGATTTTAGAGTAATGATTTGCAGGAGAAATCCCCCACTCATTCATCAGTTCCAAAACAAGTTGATTAAGGTCTTCTCCAACGAGTGCGTTCACACTAACCGCAACAAACAGCGCCAGTATCCCTTTGAAACCTTCTAGCAATGCAATAGCATTTAATCCTTGAAACTTCATAATTCCAGCTTTTCTTAAAACGTTTAGAGCGCGCAGATAAGGTACAAGCTCATTTCATTTGAATGATTAATAGTCACCTTTCGAGTTCAGATGACGCATTTTTCTCACTTCCTATAAGCTTAAATCATCCTAAAACAATTACTTGTCATAATTTGTAAGTGATACTTTCTTATTCTTAAAAAATACTATAATTATGTGCTTGCTAAATATGATTTAAATACCAAAGAATAAGTATTAAGGGTATTATTTATCTTTGTATTTTGGAGTATTCCTTATGTTTCGTTCACTAAAAGCTCAAATATACATGTTTGCTTTCGCCCCATTTCTCTTAGTAGCAACAGTGGGTGTATTTATGCAAATAAAGACATTAGATGGCATTCAACAAGATGTCTCAAATATTTCAGAAGAATCCATTATTGAAGTAGAAAAACGCCGACTTGTAACCGTTATAGATTCATCTTTAAGCATTGTAAAGCCTTACATAGACATGCCAGGCAAAGAAGGCATGAAAGCAGGCTTAGACCTTTTGCACCGTTACAGTTATGACAACGGTATTGGTTACATATTTGCTTATGATGAAGAAGGCACCCTTGTGATGAGTGGTTCTAACAAAGGAATCGGTCAAAACTTCATCAACAACAAAGATAAAGCTGGCAATTATTTAGTTCAAAATATTATAGCCGCGGCAAAATCTGGCGAAGGTTTTACCACGTATTTCTTCCCTAAGAAAGGCGAAACGGAAGCATCTGAAAAATACAGTTATGCTGTTTGGGTTCCTAAATGGGGAGTGGCTATTGCGACAGGCTTTTTCATTGATGGTACAGAAGTTGTACTCGATAAGATCGATACATCATTAAGCCAATCCAAGCAAAATGGCCTAATGCAAAACTTCCTCGTAATATTAGTTTTATCCGCTCTTGTTGCAGGCGTCGTCTATTTCTCTATTCGAGCCATGTTAAAAGCATTGCATTCTTTACGTAACGCAGTAGAAGACTTAGCAGATGGTGAAGGTGATTTAACGACGAAACTACCAAACAGTTCATTAGACATCTTAGATGATATCTCTCAGAACTTTAATCGCTTCATTGGCTCTATGGCTAACGATATCATTCTCTTAAAAAGTGCTTGTGATCAACTTAATGAGGTGGCGAAAGTATCTCGTGAACAACATGAGATACTTGCTGTGTCATCCGATAAACAAGTGCAAGAAACCACTAGTACCGCAGCCGCCATTGAAGAAATGTCAACGACAGCAATGGAAATTGCTGACAACGCAGAAAAAACACGAACCTCTGCCGAAAATACCGATGCTGAAGTGCAGAATGTACTTAAACAAGTACAAGTGTCTGGTAATGAGCTAAATGCCTTAAACAGCGTTTTAGGTGAAGTAGAAACTTCTATTCAAGAACTTGGCGGCAATGTTGAGGAAATCAACTCCGTTCTAGGCGTTATCCAAGGCATTTCAGAGCAAACGAACTTACTTGCGTTGAATGCTGCTATTGAAGCCGCGCGTGCTGGTGAACTTGGTCGTGGTTTTGCAGTGGTTGCAGACGAGGTACGCAACCTTGCTCAGCGTAGCCAAGAAAGTACAGTTCAAATTCAAACCATATTAGACAAGCTGCAAACCAGTGCGGAAAAGACCATTCAGGATATGGCAAATACAACAGAGCAAAGAAGCACTGTTATTGAAGCAATGGACGCAATCACGGAGATTATTCATTCAAGCTCCGAGTCAATTAAGCATCTGACCAATATGAATATTGATGTATCTACTGCAGCAAACCAGCAATCTACTGTCGTTAATGATATGGCAAAAAATATTAGCGGTATTGCGGACATCGCAGAATCCATTGGACGTAGCTCTGAAGAAACCAATCAACAATTCACTCGTTTGGAAGAGCAATCAAAACTGATTCAAGACGTAACAAATAAGTTCAAAACCTAGAATAGTAAAAAGCTTTCATCGGGGTACCAAGACCACAGCTTGAATGAGCTGTGGTTTTTTTATGGGTATTGAAAACGGCTTTATACATTAAAAGGTAATAAAAAGCCCCACAACCTTTGCAGCTGTGAGGCTTTAGAGTTGTTGGCAACTCTAGGAGATTAAGCTAGATCGAAACGATCCAACTCCATTACTTTCGTCCATACTGCAACAAAATCTTGCACAAAACGATCTTGCGAGTCATTACAAGCATACACTTCAGCAATAGCGCGAAGCTGTGAGTTTGATCCGAAAATCAAGTCTGCGCGAGTGGCTGTCCATCTCACTTCACCCGTTTTACGGTCTCGGCCTTCAAACTCTTCCTCTTCTTCAGATACAGCTGCCCATTTGGTCGCCATATCCAGTAAGTTAACAAAGAAATCATTTGTTAATGTCTCAGGTGTTTGTGTGAAAACACCGTGAGCAGATTGCTCTGTATTCGCACCTAATACACGTAAACCACCAACCAATACTGTCATTTCAGGAGCAGACAAAGTTAACAACTGCGCCTTATCTAACAGCAATTCTTCTGTGGATACTGTGTATTTATTTTTTTGGTAATTACGGAAGCCATCCGCAATTGGCTCAAGCACAGAAAATGACTCTACATCTGTTTGTTCTTGAGAAGCATCAGTACGACCTGGTGTGAAAGGCACAGTAATGTCTTTACCTGCTGCTTTCGCCGCTTTTTCAACACCGACAGAACCCGCTAGAACAATTAAATCAGCAAGCGAAATCTGTTTAGCAGAATTATCTCGGTAAAATTCAGCTCGAACCGCTTCAAGCGTTTTCAATACCGTCGCCAATTTCTCTGGCTGATTCACTTCCCAATCTTTTTGTGGAGCAAGACGGATACGAGCACCATTTGCACCACCACGCTTGTCTGAACCACGGAATGTAGAAGCAGATGCCCAAGCTGTTGATACCAAGTCAGATACAGATAAACCAGAAGCCAATATTTTCACTTTAAGATCCGCAACATCTACTTCATCAACTAACTCATGAGTAACTGCAGGAACTGGGTCTTGCCAGACAAGCTCTTCTTTTGGCACCAAAGGCCCAAGGTGACAAGCAACTGGTCCCATATCACGGTGTGTTAATTTATACCAAGCACGGGCGAATGCATCTGCGAACTCTTCTGGATTTTTATGAAAACGACGAGAAATTTTGCCGTATTCAGGGTCCATACGTAACGCTAAATCACTTGTAAACATAATTGGTAGATGCTTCTTACTGCCATCATGAGCATCAGGAACATTGGCCGCTGACTCATCAGTAGGCACCCATTGAATAGCACCAGATGGACTTCTTACAATATCCCAATCATAACCAAGAAGAATATCAAAGAATGAGTTATCCCATTGAGTTGGCGTATTCGTCCAAGCACCTTCAAGGCCACTACTAATAGTGTCAGCACCGTTACCGGTACCTTGTGAGTTGCTCCAACCAAAACCCTGCTCTGTAATGCCTGCCCCTTCTGGATCATCACCCACTTGTGCGGCATCACCTGCACCGTGAGCTTTACCAAATGTATGACCACCAGCAATAAGAGCGACGGTTTCTTCATCGTTCATGGCCATGCGGCCAAATGTATCACGAATATCACGAGCTGATGCTAGCACGCTTGGCTCACCATTCGGGCCTTCTGGGTTAACATAAATAAGACCCATTTGAACCGCTGCTAAAGGTTTTTCTAGGTTACGATCTTCTGCGTAACGTCCTTCTTCAAGCCATTCTTTTTCAGAACCCCAATATACGTCTTCTTCTGGTTGCCAAATATCAACTCGACCACCAGAAAAACCAAAGGTTTTTAATCCCATTGACTCTAAGGCACAGTTGCCTGCAAGAATCATCAGATCGGCCCAAGAGATTTTACGTCCATATTTTTGCTTGATTGGCCAGACCAAACGACGTGCTTTGTCTAAGTTAACATTATCAGGCCAACTGTTTAATGGTGCAAAACGTTGAGTGCCTGACGCTGAGCCACCGCGCCCATCAGAGGTACGGTAAGTTCCTGCACTATGCCAGGCCATACGAATAAAAAATGGCCCATAGTGCCCGTAATCTGCCGGCCACCAGTCTTGTGAATCTTTCATTAACGCATATAAATCTTGACGTACAGCTTCAAGATCTAATGTTTTAAACTCTTCTGCATAATCAAAGTCTTCACCCATTGGGTTAGATTTTTGAGAGTGCTGGTGTAAAAGGTTTACATTCAATTGGTTTGGCCACCAATCTTTATTTGATGTACCGCGAGCGGCAGACTGAGGTGCTGGTGCAGTGGCACCATGATTAAATGGACACTTGCCTTCATTAGACATAAGGGACTCTCCTGCTTGCTTTAGTTATTTGTTTCATTTGACTGCATATAGTTATAACCTTTAGCAACCCATCTAACTAATAAATAAAAACTAACATTCCGATAGCCTGAATAACTCCTCACAGATTACGGCCATTCATTACTGCTTACTTAGTGCCACTTATTAGCGCACGCTATCAATACAAAATATCCCTATAGCGAATCATTAAAACTCCATTCTTGTATAAAGCGCCTAATCATTTCCAATATTGTTTCGTTATCTCGCCACAAAAGATTTTGCTCCCCTTATGTGACATAAAATTGGTTCATTAGTTGCTTACAAGTACGGGGAAGTACAAATCCGCATTTTACACACCTAACCTAAAGGCTATGTTGGCCTATTTATTATAGGAGATGAGCATGACGCAATCCGATTATCCATTAACTGAGGTACCGCAAAACAAACGCAGTGGTTTATTACCAATGGCGTTCATTTTGCTCGGCTTTACCTTTTTCACTGCCACCATGTGGGCGGGTGGAACATTAGGCACAGCTTTTTCTTTTTCTGAGTTACTCCTAGTAATTTTTGTTGGTAATTTATTACTAGGCACTTATGCTGCTGCTTTAGCTTTTATAGCTTATAAAAGTGGTTTGAACAGCGTTTTGATGGGACGTTTTTGCTTTGGTGAGATCGGCAGCAAGTTATCCGACTTTGTGCTTGGTTTCACTCAAATTGGTTGGTACGCATGGGGAACCGCAACACTTGCCATTGTCTTGGTCAAAATCACCAGCATTCCAGAAGCATGGCAAACACCTTTAATGATTTTATTCGGTATGGCTTTCTGTGTTACAGCGATGATCGGTATTAAAGGCATGGACATCCTATCTCGTATTGCTGTTCCACTGATGTTGATTTTTATTTTGATTAGCCTATACACAGGTCTAGTTGATATAGGCGGCATGTCTGCTTTATTAAGTATTGAGCCCATAGAAAGCTTAAGCTTCACGGCCGCTGTTACTATTGTGATTGGTACATTTATCAGTGGTGGTACACAAGCAACCAACTGGAGCCGTTTTGCCAGCAGCGGCAAAGTCGCTGTTTGGGCAACTCTAGCAGCGTTCTTCATCGGCAATGGCCTTATGGTTTTTACCGGCGCATTGGGCACACTCATCTATCAACAAGCAGACATTGTTGATGTTATGTTGGCACAAGGTTTCTTAGTGTTGGCGGTTCTAATGTTGTTTATGAATATTTGGACAACACAAGACAATACGATCTACAACTTCGCGGTAGCAGGTTGCAACCTAATTCGTACTGACAAACGAAGAACAGTCACTGTGATTGGTGCTGCCATTGGTACGATTATGGCTGTATTTGGTATGTATAATTTCTTAATTCCTTTCCTGATTTTATTAGGTACTTTTATTCCTCCAATCGGTGGCGTTATCATGGCGGACTTTTGGTTACGTCATAAAGGCCAGTACCCATTATTGAGCGAGTCAAAATTACCCAACTTTAATTGGCTGGGTCTTGGATCTTACGCAGTAGCTTCTTCAGCAGCTTACTTTTCGCCTGTTGTTCCTCCAATTGTGGGTGTGTTTGTTGCGATTATTGTCTACGGTGTTTTAACCTCTGTATTCCAATCTAAAACAGAAGCAGTATTAGGAAGTTAATGAGCATTTGCTGTGCAGATATCCCACGTTTACCGGGTCTTGAAAGCATTCGTTTTCGGGCCGGCTTAACTGGAGGGCAGCGTATTGTGCGTTGGCCTTACGTGGCAGAGAACGATACGATCCAACCTTGGGTGAGCGGCGGTGAGTTGGTGTTTGTTACTGGCATTAATCATCGACGCACGGAACGAAATCTTTGCCAACTGGTGGAAGAAGCTATACACAGCAACGTTGCAGGACTGGTCATTTTGACTGGTCCTGAATTTATACAACAAATTCCCAACAGCGTTCTAGAATTGGCAAATAAACACAAACTGCCTTTATTAGAGCAACCTTACAGCTTAAAAATGGTTCTCGTCACTGAAGTGATCAGTAACGCTATTGTACAAAGTAATTTATTAGGCAAATCTGTTCGCCTTTTTTTGACCAAACTGATTAATGGCTTTGATCAAGCACCTGAATTGATCCATTTACGAGCCGGTGATCTAGGTATTAGCGATACGAATCCCTTCTCCGTATTAGCACTTAGAATAAACCCTATCGACTCGGAAACAGTCACTACGCAACACCAGTTACTCCATGTGCGCCAAGAACTAGAAGAATACCTAGGTAGCATTCTCAAACGCAGAAACATAGATTGGCCAGTACTGAACTATGAAAAAGACCTGTTAGCCATTTGGCCAATTACAGACATAGGCTCAGACACAACAGAGCTTTATGACGAGCTCGCTCAAGTGCTCACCCTGTTGCAAAAGTGCTTTCCGCAATTGGTGTTATGTATCGGTGTCAGTGAACGAAAAACAGGCTTAGACAAACTAGCAGACGCAACTGAACAAGCGCGCCAAGCTTTGCAATTTGCTGTGAAGCACCAACATCAACGCATCTTCTTTTATGAACAACTGGGCATAGCCCGTTTGTACGCAGCCATTCCAAACCGTGGTTTATTGGCCGATTTCTGCAAACAACATTTAGGTTCTCTTTGCTTTGCTCGTGACAACGCAACTTTAGAAATGAAAGCCACTCTTGGCCATTACTTCAACCATTTTGGTCATCAACAACATACTGCGGATGCCATGGGTGTTCACAGAAATACCCTAAGCTACCGTCTTGGCAAAATAGAACAGCGTTTAGGGTACTCGCTGCAAGATCCTTTTTTACGGCTCAACTTGCAGAACGCTTTACTGATTGAACAAATATTATTCCATCATCACGATATTGCAGAACACACAGATCAACTTGATGATGACAAAGATTGAGGTTTCCTATGAAGATTATTAACGCCCGTTTACGCCAGCAACCAGAACTGTTTACCTTACATATTGAGAACGGCTGCTTTAGCAAAATAGAGAAACAAGATACATCCCTCCCTTCTGGTTCAGAACGAATAGCAGAAATAATAGACGCACAAAACAACCTCGTCTGCGCGCCTTTTGTGGAACCTCATATTCATCTTGATGCCGCACTAACCGCTGGCGAACCCGAATGGAACCACAGCGGTACGCTCTTTGAGGGAATTGAACGCTGGAGCCAGCGTAAGCCAATGTTGAACGAAGCGGATATTCGTCAACGCGCCCTTTCTACTATCGAGCTGTTGGTACAAAACGGTGTGCAAGCCATTCGTACTCATGCAGACACGACAGACCCAACTTTGGTTGGGGTTCGCACCTTGTGCGCACTGCGGGATGAGCTAAAAGACAAAATTGATTTACAAGTTGTGGCCTTCCCTCAAGATGGCATGCTGTCTTATCCAAACGGCTTAAAACTCATGGAAGAAGCGCTAGAAATAGGCGCGGATGTGGTCGGTGGCATTCCTCATTTTGAATACACGCGAGAACTAGGCGAAAAATCCGTCAAAAAGATCATTGAACTGGCTAAAAAATACGACCGACTAATTGATGTTCATTGTGACGAAATTGACGACCCAAACTCTCGCTTTCTAGAGTTTCTTGCTTGCGAAGCTTTGTTTCATGAAATGGGTCACAAAGTCACCGCGAGCCACACAACGGCCATGCATTCTTACGACAACGCCTATTGCTCGAAGCTTTTCCGCTTGCTAAAAAACTCAGGGATTAACTTCATTTCCTGCCCAACAGAAAGCATCCATCTTCAAGGCCGATTTGATACCTATCCTAAACGCCGTGGCGTGACACGAGTCAAAGAACTACGTGGCGCCAATATCAATGTGTGCCTAGGGCAGGACTCCATCTTTGACCCTTGGTATTCGCTAGGCAATGGCAAACTGCTGCGCACCTTAGACTTTGCCATGCACATCTGCCAAATGATGGGCTATAAAGACTACGAAAGCGCCCTTGATATGATCACCGATAACAGCGCAAAAACGTTATGTTTAGAAAACTACGGCATCAAAGTGGGCCATCCAGCTAACTTCATACTGTTGGAAGGATTTGACGATTACAGCGTACTGCGCAAACAAGGGGAAGTTCTATTGTCAGTACGTCATGGCGAGATCATCATGCAACGAAAGCCAGCTCAAGTGGTGAGCAAACCTTGGATTACAGCGATTTAGATTACAGCCGTTTCGTCTTCTCTTGCGGATAGCTTAATGTGCACCGCAAGCAGAGGATGGTCACCTATTAGCTCCGCGGTGTGACCATGAATGTCATCGTCAAAGATTTCATTGTCTTGCAGATAGTCTTGAGCAATAAACATGTCGCCAGCGGCAAAATCTCGATAATCGCCATTACGTAATGTGATTCGTAATGTGCCTGAACGAACAATAATCAAGGTAGGATCGCCCGCCACATGCCATGAACTGAAATAGCCGGGCTGGCTCATACGGTGACGAAAGTTCAGTGCATTTATTCTGTCTGTAATAAACAAGCCATTGTAGTCTTCTAAGGAATATCCTTTGTCAGTAAAAACAGAAGCGCCTGTTTTCGCGGTTTTTCCATCGAGGGGTGAAGATAAAACAGGCAAATGAATTTGATCATGAGCAACAGATGTTGGATTAGACGACATTCAGTTCATTCCTTTAAAGGTCGAATACAAGGTTTTGAGGCTCACCTTTAGCGAAAGCGACGACATTCTCAAAGGCGATATTAAAGTAAAGTTCATAACTGCTTTTCTCTACGTAACCAATATGTGGTGTACAAACTACATTTGGCAAAGACAATAAAGGCTCGTTTTGCGTATTGGCAGGCTCTGTTTCAAATACATCAACAGCAGCCTGTTTAGATGGATTCGCCGACATCACTCGGTACAAGGCGCCACTTTCCACTAACTCAGCACGGCTGCTATTAACAAACAAAGCGCCTTCTTTCATTTGCTCTAAATCCTCTTCCGTAACACAAGCTTTTGTGGCGTCGTTGAGTCTTAAATGCAGGGAAATGACATCGGCGGATTGGAAGAACTCGGCTTTAGATGAAGCGACTAAAAAGCCATGTTCCTGCGCTAACTGTCTGGACGCTTCTCTTCCCCAAACCGTCACCTTCATCCCAAAAGCTTTAGCATATTGAGCAATACGTTGACCGATTTTTCCATATCCCCAAACCCCAAGTACAGAACCGTTTAATACTCGACCTAAGCCAAGTGAGCCTGCTTGCTGCCATTGATTTTGTGTGAAATGGGAAACGTAAGAAGGAATATGTCTGCTGGCTGACATAATAAGCCCCCAGCAAAGTTCAGATGGCGCAACAGGCGAACCAACACCTTCAGCAACCGCCACGCCGTATTCTTTACAAAGCTTGGCATCAATATGATTGCTGACCTTTCCTGTTTGGCTAATCAGCTTTAAATTCGGTAAGCGAGATAATAATTCTGCGGTGATCACAGTACGTTCACGAATCAAGACAAGCACATCAAAACCCACAAGATGATCAACCAAATCATCCACAGTCAAAAAAGTTTCATTGAAAATGTGCACATCGTGATCTTTTAAACGCTCAAAGCACGACAAGTCTTTTACAGCATTTTGATAGTCATCCAGAATCGCCACTCTCATCTTATATCTCTCTCATTATTTTTCTTAGATGCGACAATAATCCATCAAGATAAAAGGAAATTCCACCTTAAACTGCTTGCCACCAAACAAAAAAGCCCCGCACTAATAAAGTACGAGGCTTTGCTTAACTATGGGATTTCTAGCGATTAAACCCGCTCAAATACCGTTGCGATACCTTGCCCCATACCAATACACATGGTCGCAAGTCCTAATGTGGCGCCTTTTTCTTGCATGATGTTCAACAAGGTCGTTGAAATACGCGTACCAGAACAACCTAACGGATGGCCAAGGGCTATCGCACCACCGTTTAAATTTACTTTCTGATCCACTAAATCAAGCAGTTTTAAGTCTTTCAATACTGGAATAGATTGCGCAGCAAAGGCTTCGTTCAACTCAACAATATCCATATCATCAATGGTTAAGCCTGCACGCTTTAGCGCTTTCTTCGTTGCAGGAACAGGTCCATAACCCATAATCGCTGGATCACAACCCGCCACGCCCATGCTGCGAACTTTCGCAATCGGCGTTAAGCCAAGATCTTGCGCTTTTTGTGCTGACATCATCAACATAGCAGACGCGCCATCGGACAAGGCAGACGATGTACCCGCTGTCACGGTTCCAACTTTTGGCATAAAGACAGGTTTCAAACCAGCAAGAGATTCCATAGATGTTTCTGGACGAATGACTTCATCCACTTCTACCAAAATCTTATTGCCTTCAGCATCATGACCTTCAAGAGCGACTATTTCATTATTGAAACGGCCTTGAATCGTTGCTTCATAGGCAAGACGATGGGAACGTACTGCAAACTCATCTTGTACTTCACGGCTTACACCGTGCATTTTACCGAGCATTTCAGCCGTTACGCCCATCATCATGGAAGCTTTTGCCATGTGCTTAGACAAAGCTGGATTCACATCTACGCCATGCATCATGCCAACGTGTCCCATGTGCTCAACACCACCCACAACAAACACATCGCCTTGGCCTGTCATAATGGCTTGCGCTGCCGTATGAATCGCAGACATAGACGAACCACATAAACGGTTCACCGTTTGGGCTCCACAAGTAAGAGGCAAGCCACCTAACAAGGACACCGCACGGGCCATATTAAAACCTTGCTCTAGGGTTTGGTTAACACAGCCCCAGATCAAATCTTCTACGTCTTTTGGGTCTACATTCGGGTTACGCTTAAACAAGGCTTTCACCAAGCCTGCAGATAAATTCTCTGCACGTACATTGCGAAATACACCGTTTTTCGTTTTACCCATCGGTGAGCGAATTGCATCGATAATCACGACATCATTTGGATTCAATTTCATGGTCATTCTCCTCTAGCCTATGGGAAATTATGCGCCGTAATAAGTTTCGTTGTTTTTCGCCATATCTCGCATTTTCGCGGTTGGCTCATACAACTTACCTAAGTGGCTGTATTTGTCTGCAAGGTCACAAAACGCCTGCAGTCCCATTTGGTCTAAGTAATGCAAAGCACCACCAAGGTATGGAGGGAAACCAATACCGTAGATCAATCCCATGTCCGCTTCGGCTGCTGATGCCACAATGTTTTCTTCCACACAACGAACCGTTTCGATACAAAGTGGAATCATCATACGAGAAATAATGTCTTCTTCTGTTAACTCAGATTGAGACAAAACAACAGGAGCAAGTAGATCGTTAATTTCATCATTGAAGATTTTCTTCGGCTTGCCTTTACGATCTGGCTCATAGGTATAAAAACCTTTGCCATTTTTCTGACCAAAACGCTCTAGCTCAAACAGACGATCTACAGCGTTTTTGCCTTCATGTTTCATTCGATCAGGGAAACCTTCTGCCATAACCTGGTCCGCATGAAAAGCCGTATCAACACCAACCACATCCAACAAATAAGCAGGACCCATTGGCCAACCGAATTTCTCCATGGTTTTATCAACCACTTGGAAGTCCGCCCCTTCCTGCATCATCAAGGAGAATCCAGCGAAGTAAGGGAACAATACACGGTTAACCAAGAAACCAGGGCAATCATTCACCACAACAGGTGTTTTCCCCATGGCTTGTGCATAGGCGACGGTTTTTGCAATCGCCGCATCGCTGGATTTTTCACCTCGGATAACTTCAACCAAAGGCATACGATGCACTGGATTAAAGAAATGCATACCACAGAAATTTTCTGGGCGTTTTAGGTTTTTTGCCAATTCTGTAATGGAAATAGTCGAGGTATTTGATGTCAAAATTGCATCATCTGCGATTTTCCCTTCCACTTCAGCAAGCACAAATTTTTTGATTTTGACGTTCTCAACAACCGCTTCAACAACAAGATCAACATGTTCAAACTCGCCATAGCTTAATGCTGGAACAATGCCATTCATTGCTTTAAAGGCTTTATCTGCGGTTAAACGACCACGTTCAACTTGACCATTAAAGAGCTTATTCGCTTCACTCAAACCAAGCTCTAAGGCTTCTGGTCGAATGTCTTTCATGATGATTGGCGTGCCTTTAGAGGCCGACTGATAAGCCACACCGCCTCCCATAATGCCCGCACCCAATACAGCCGCTTGTTTTACAGGCGTTGCGTTTTTCGCGTATTTGCTCGCAGTTTTCTTAATCTGCTGATCGCTTAGGAATAGATTAACCAAAGACTTGGCAACAGGCCCTTTGGCCAATTTAATAAACCCTTTGATTTCAGTATCGAGAGCTTTTTCCATATCTTGGCTGATGCCTTTCTCGATCGTTTTAATCGCCATCATTGGTGCAGGATAATGTTTACCCGCCTTTGCACCAACCACACCACGAACCGATTCAAATATCATCATTTTTTCGATTGGAGAAAACACCATTGGCGCACGCAGCTCTTCACGGCGAGCATGATAATCTAGCTTACCATCAAGCACTTGTTGAATAAGGTGACGAGCCGAATCATTCACTTTCGCAGCAGGAACAACCGCATCGACTGCACCATCTTTAAACGCATCTGCGCTGCGCTTTTGAGCACCGCCACAAATCCACTCACAGGCATTATCAGGGCCGATTAAACGAGGTAAACGTACACTGCCGCCCCAACCTGGATAAATACCAAGCTGTGTTTCAGGCAAGCCAATTTTCGCTGAATCTGCCATGACTCGATAATCACAAGCCAAGCACAATTCCATGCCACCACCCAAGGCGATGCCGTTAATAGCGGTAACCGTTGGGTAAGGCAAATCAGAAATCGTGTTAAAAATGACGTGTGCGTCTCGGAGCTTATCGGCAAGCTCTTCATCATCGAGCTTAAACCAAGTAGTAAATTCCGTAATGTCAGCACCTACAACAAAAACGTCTTTGGCGCTCGCAAAAATCACACCTTGAATGTCTGCCGTATGTTTAAGCGCATCAATGGCTTCGGCCAGCTCTTTCAGTGTCAGGCTATTAAATTTATTAACCGATTCGCCAACCAAATCCAGAGTGACAGTTGCCACACTTGCATCATCGACTGCAACCTTGACTGCTTGTCCTTCGAATATCATGCTGGTCTCCAATTATTTTTATTATGACAATGACGGTCATGTTTTCCGCCATTGTCTGGTATTTGAAAATTCCATTGTCTATTAGAAAGCGGTCTAAAACCTAAAGACTATTTTCTAGCTCTGGAACGGCTTCGAATAAATCCGCTACCAAACCATAATCTGCCACTTGAAAAATCGGGGCTTCTTCATCTTTGTTAATAGCGACAATGATTTTGGAATCTTTCATGCCAGCCAAATGCTGAATCGCACCGGAAATACCGACTGCGATATACAGATCAGGAGCAACCGTTTTACCTGTCTGGCCAACTTGTAAATCATTAGGCACAAAGCCTGCATCAACGGCTGCTCGGGAAGCACCAATCGCAGCACCAAGTTTATCTGCCACACCTTCCAATAATTTAAAGTTGTCGCCATTCCCCATACCGCGACCACCAGAAATAATAACGCCTGCAGCGGTTAATTCAGGTCGATCTGATTCAGCCAGTTGCTCTTTTACAAATCGACTACGGTCAGAAGCAATCACTTGAGAAAGCACTTCACGCTCTGCATTGCCACCTTGTGCAGACGAGGCATCAAACCCTGTTGCACGAATCGTCATGACTTTCACTGTGTCCGTGCTTTTCACTGTCGCAATAGCATTGCCCGCATAAATAGGTCGAACAAAAGTGTCTGGTGATTCCACTTTGATCACATCTGACAATTGAGCGACATCCAACAAAGCAGCCACGCGTGGTAAGGTATTCTTACCTGTTGTGGTTGCAGGCGCCAAAATGTGACCGTAATCACTGGCAATTTCGACCACTAATTTAGAAACGTTTTCTGCCAATTGGTGTTCATAGACGGCATTGTCAGCCACCATAACTTTCATGACACCTGACACCTGCGCAGCTTGTTCTACAACGGTTTGACATTCAAACCCTGCTACCAACAAATGCACTTCCGAATCAATTTTTGTTGCAGCCGTCACGACATTTAATGTCGCAGGCTTCAAAGACTTATTATCATGTTCTGCAATAATTAATACGCTCATGACACCACCTTCGCTTCATTTTTTAGTTTGTCCACTAACTCAGCAACCGAGCCTACTTTGATACCACCAATTCGCTGCGGCGGAGGCGTAACAGAAACTATGCTGACGTTAGAACCAATTTCGACACCAAGACCCGCAGGCGTTTTCACATCCAATGGCTTTTTCTTGGCTTTCATAATGTTTGGTAGAGACGCAAAGCGTGGCTCGTTTAAGCGTAAATCGGTTGTGACAACCGCAGGAAGAGTGATCGACAAGGTTTGTAGTCCACCATCGATTTCTCGGGTAACTTGCGCTTCACCATTTTCGATAACGACTTCGGAAGCAAAAGTGGCTTGTGGGTAATCCAACAAGGCTGCCACCATTTGACCGGTTTGATTATTGTCTGAATCAATTGCTTGTTTGCCCATAATGATCAAATCAGCCGATTCTTCTTGAGCTACTTTTGCTAGGAGTTTAGCGACAGAAAGAGAGTCTAAACCGTCTTCTGCATCCACTTGAATGGCACGGTCAGCTCCTAAAGCCAATGCTGTTCGTAATGTTTCATGGCATGTTTTAGAACCAACAGAAACCACAACCACTTCCGATGCCACGCCTTTTTCTTTTAGACGAATAGCTTCTTCTACTGCGATTTCACAAAAAGGGTTCATGGACATTTTTACGTTAGTAAGATCGACCGCTGTATGGTCTGCTTTGACACGAACCTTAACGTTGTAGTCAATGACTCGTTTTACGGATACTAGAATTTTCATAAGCCCCTCGTTTTTTATTATTTTCATACTATCTATAGTAGTTTGGGAATGATTTTCATCAATAACAAAAAAGCGCCAGTTAACTGACAAAAATATTCAACCTTTCATCAGAACAAACAAAAAACGGCTCCATTATTTAAATGGAGCCGTTCTGTGTTGTATCAATTTAAATAGATTATTTATTACGAGATAAGAAACCAGAAAAAGCCTGATGAGCTTCTGGCGAGCGTAAACGGTCTTTAAATATTCGCCCTTCACGCCTTAGCGTCATCTGCACATTATCTTGATCATGAAACTTCAATAAATCTTTGCTGAGAGCCACCGCCTCTGGAGGCAAAGCCGCTACTTTTTCCGCGTATAAAAAGGCCAGTTTATACGCTTCCCCTTCTTCACAAAGGTGGTTAATCAGTGACATTTCGTAGGCTTCTTGAGCATCAAACGTTTCCCCTAAAACCAAAAACTCAAAGGCTTTTTGATGGCCTACAAGTTTTGGCAAAAAGTAACTCGATGCAGCTTCAGGCACTAAGCCCAATTGCACAAAAGGAAATTGGAAACGCGCTTCACGGGAAGATAATACCAAATCACAGTGCAACAGCATGGTGGCGCCAACCCCAACGGCTCGACCTTCGACCGCAGCAATAAGCGGTTTTTTATAGGTTGCTATCGCCTGTAAAAAAGCCATAGCCGCTTCCATCTTCTCAGGTTTCTGGGCAATTTCGACAAACTCATTAATGTCATTGCCCGCAGAAAAGTGGTCTCCAGCACCTCTTATCAAAGTCGCTTTGATATCAGGATTTCTTTCTGCACTATGCAGTAAATCAGCCAAGGTTTGATACATATCTAACGTTATGGCGTTCCGTTTTTCTACTCTGTCAAAACATAGAAGCTGAATACCAGACTCAATATTTTCAGTAATAAACCGACTCATCCTTGCCTCCTGTGAAAATAACTAGGTTATCTCTCATGTAATGGTGATTCAGCTATTGTAATAGGCTGCAATAGCTTGCTCATTCACCTTATCCCTTACTTAGTCTGTTCTTCTTCCCTTAAGGCTCGACGTAGAACTTTACCTACATTGGTTTTCGGCAAGTCTGTTCTCACTTCAATATATTTAGGCACTTTATAAGCGGCTAAATTCTCTTTGCAATAAGCACGCAAAGTTTGAACATCTAACGTTTCTACGTCTCCTTTTAACACCAAAAACACTTTTACCGCTTCACCGGTTTTATCATCAGGAACACCAATCGCAGCAGATTCCAGTACATCAGGGTGCGACGACACACAATCTTCCACTTCTGTTGGGTACACATTAAAGCCAGAGACAATAATCATATCTTTAGAGCGATCAACGATTTGTAAATAACCATCCTCGTGCTGTACCGCAATGTCACCCGTGATTAAGAATCCGTCTTCCGTCATCACATCACGAGTCGCTGCTTCCTGTTTCCAATAACCTTTCATGACTTGAGGACCACACACGCACAACATGCCAGATTCACCTTGTGGCAAGGTTTGACCATCGCGATCTTGTATCTTTATCTCGGTTTCATCAACAGGCACACCGATCGTACCAATCTGTTCTTTACCGATTGGGTTAAATGCCACAACAGGCGATGTCTCAGTTAAGCCGTAACCTTCCACCACTTGGCAGCCGGTCACTTTTTTCCATTCATCAGCGGCAAAATGCGTCAATGGCATACCGCCAGAACAAGTTAGCTTAAGATGTGAGAAACCTAACTCACGAAACTCTGGATTATTACAAAGACCAACAAATAAGGTGTTTAGTCCCACAAAACCAGTGAAATCCCAATTCTTAAGCTCTTTAACAAAACCAGGTAAATCTCTTGGATTAGGGATCAAAACACTGTGGCCGCCCTGCTCTAAAAGGGTTAAGCCGTGAATCAAGAAGGCGTAAATATGATAAAGCGGTAAAGGCGCAATATAAGTTTCAGTACCTTCTTCTAGTATGCTGCGCAAACGGGAGCTCAACTGATTCATATTGGCAATCAAGTTGGCGTGAGTAAGCATCGCGCCTTTTGCTACACCCGTTGTACCACCTGTGTATTGCAATACAGCAATGCTTTCAGGTTTTGCTTCATAAACAGACACTTTCTTATCAGCACCTTTCGCCAGCACACTGTTCAAACTGACAGCATTAGGAAGGTTATAAGAAGGAACCATTTTCTTCACATACTTAACAACTGAGTTAATTAAGAGACGTTTGAATGGCGCATGAAAGTCTGCAATTTCAGTAACAATAACGTGCTTGATTGAGGTCTTAGCAATGATCTTTTCAACATTGCTGGCCATATTGGCGAATACAACCAGAGCCTTTACGTTTGCATCATTAAACTGATGCTCTAGCTCTTTTGGTGTGTATAAAGGATTTGTATTAACGACAATAAGCCCTGCTTTCATCGCGCCAAAAAGCACAACAGGGTATTGAATAACATTCGGTAATTGAATGGCGATTCGATCACCAGGAACCAAATCTGTTTCGTGCTGAAGATAGGCGGCAAACTGATTGGATTTTTCATTTAGTTCACGATACGTCAGTGTTCTTCCCACACTGGTAAAAGCTGGGAGATCTGCAAACCTGTCCGTTGCTACCGCAAAAATATCTGTCAGAGAACGGTAACTACGTGGATTTAACGAATCGGGTAAATAGCTGCCGGGCTCTGGTCTAGCGTCTAAACCATTATGAGGTGAAGTATCCACATTCATATAAAGCTCCATTTGTTGTTTTTATTGAGGAGAGCAAAACAAGTGCAAAAGCTCAGCCAAATATACCTTTGCTGAGCTTTTGCACTTGATCAAATTTCATTCACGAACCTATGAAGGGAAAATTTGCGTCAGTTTTGTCGCTAACATGATGTCTCCGTCTGCACGAATTTTACCTTGCATGAAAGCAGTCATGCCATCTAATTCTCCACTCATTACGTCTTTTAATGTATCTAAGTCCATACTTAACGTTACGGTTGGGTCGTCATGATCCCCTTCACCCATCTCACATTTCCCATCATTGATACTTAAGTGGTAGCTGTCAGCGTCGTCTAAGTCAAATTGGAACACTGCTTCCATATCATCCGCTTCATCCGCATCAAAACGACCAAACATAGATTCAAATACTGATTTTGCTTCGCTCATAATAGTTACCTCTTCAACCTTTTTAGAATTATTTTTATAAACAGTTAAAACATTAAGCATTCAAAAATAGAAAGTTTTCTTCATCCATTGCTAATAGGTTATCAACGCCTGACAACATAGCTTCGGCATGTGCTTTCGTGCGAGGCAACAGGCGCTCGTAATAGAAAGTGGCTGTTTGCAATTTCGCAGTATAGAAACCGACTTCATCTGTGCCCTCTTCTAGCTTTGTTTTGGCAACCACAGCCATACGAGCCCAGAAGTAAGCTAATACGACATAACCTGAGAACATAAGGTAATCAACTGACGCCGCGCCCACTTCGTCTTTATTACGCATGGCTTTCATGCCAACTTTCATGGTCAAATCGCCCCACTCGCCATTTAGCTTATCTAATGCACTAATGTAGGATTTGAAGCGTTTATCGCCTTTATGTTCCTTACAGAATTTATGAATAATTTTGGTGAAACGACGTAACGTCGCGCCTTGTGTCATTAGGACTTTACGACCCAATAAATCCAAAGCTTGAATCCCTGTTGTGCCTTCATACAACATGGAAATACGACAATCTCGTACGTTTTGTTCCATACCCCATTCTGCAATAAAGCCATGACCACCAAACACTTGTAGACCCTGGTTAGCCGCTTCAAAACCTGTTTCGGTTAAAAAGGCTTTTGCAATTGGCGTCAATAAAGACATCAATTCATCGGCTTCGGCTTTTTCGTCTTCTGTGCCATGCTTCGTGGTATCCACCAGCATTGAACAATAGTGAATAAGCGCTCGACCACCTTCAGAAAAGGCTTTCTGAGTCAGTAGCATACGGCGAACATCTGGGTGAACAATAATAGGATCCGCAGCTTTTTCTGGCACTTTCGGGCCAGACAAAGAACGCATTTGCAGGCGATCTTTGGCATAAGCCACTGAGTTTTGCAAAGCCCATTCAGCATGAGCAAGACCTTGCAAGGCTGTACCAATACGTGCCGTATTCATAAAGGTGAACATGCAGTTTAAGCCGCGATTCGGAAGCCCAATCAAAAAGCCTTTGGCTCCATCAAAGTTCATCACACAAGTGGCATTCCCATGAATCCCCATCTTGTGTTCAATCGAGCCACATGACACTTGGTTGCGGTCAGCTTTTTCACCTGACGCATCTACGCTGAATTTCGGCACAATAAAGAGCGAAATCCCTTTTGTTCCGGCAGGCGCATCGGGGAGTCGCGCTAACACGATATGAACAATGTTTTCAGCCATGTCATGCTCACCAGCTGAAATAAAGATTTTCGTGCCTGTAATGGCATAACTGCCGTCTTCCTGAGGTTCAGCTTTGGTTTTCAACATACCCAAATCTGTACCGCAATGAGGCTCAGTCAAACACATGGTGCCTGTCCATTCGCCAGAAACAAGTTTGGTTAAATAAATGTCTTTTTGCTCATCCGTACCATGAATTTCAATAGTATTCATCGCACCATGACTCAAGCCTGGGTACATGCCCCAGGACCAATTGGAAGTCGCAATCATCTCTGTCACCATCATCCCAAGGGAATCTGGTAAGCCTTGTCCACCAACACTTTCAGGATGAGATAACGACGGCCAGCCACCTTCAACGTATTGTTGATAAGCTTCTTTGAATCCGTCTGGCGTTGTTACAACGCCGTCTTTGAATTGACAACCCTGTTGATCACCAACACGGTTTAGAGGAGAAAGAACACGCTCAGCAAATTTAGCGCCTTCTTCAAGAATAGCAGATACCATATCTGGTGTGGCGTCTTCTGCACCTGGTAACTTCGCATAGTGCTCATTGAATTTAAGCACTTCTTCGGTAACAAATTTTATATCTCGTAATGGCGCTTTATATTCAGGCATAGCCTCAGACCTCTTTTTGTTATTGTTTTATGAGCCCAAAGAAGAACTCTTTCTATAGTAGAAAGCTTCCTCTATAAGCGTCATTCTCTCAATAACAAAAGGTGCCAAAGTTAATGACAAAATAAATCAATATAGCTTTTTAATTTTACAATCTAAGTCAGAAAATTGAATGTAAACCAGCTCTCAAAAACTCAACTAAAGAAAAAAGCCTTCCCTTCTTTCACCTTAACAGGCCAATTACTCTCTAGGTTTCCAATCACTTCCATTCGGCTTGTTTCCTGCCATGGGGTTTTAGTAAAACTCACTTCCCCACGGGAAACATTCACTAATAATGCTTCTGTTGAGTCAATTGAAAAAACACCTTTGATTCGGTAAACCCCTTCCAATATCGACATATCTTCAATCGTAGACTGTAAAGCCTTTTCATTAAAGCGCTGCTCTATCGGCCAACGCCAACCCAAAACCTGCATTGCATCCTGATGCTTTTGATAATGCCAAGGTGAGTTCAGTAAACAATCTTCGGAAGCGACGTGATGCTCATGTGAATGCGAGTGGGCATGAGAATACTCAGACGCTTTCTCCTCAACTAATACATCTTTTAGCCCGACATCTAAATCCGCAAGATCCAGCTTCATAGGATTAGACATAAAAAGCGCAGGTTGCGCTTTAGATTCATCACCGAAGTAACGATTTAAAAAGCTTATGTCAGCGTTTTTATATTTGTCAGAGTGACTCAAGACGATGCCATTAGCCGACTCAATTTGATCATTAAAAATTTCATGTTGGGTATAACGCTCATCTTGTAAATTACGAGCATCTAAAACGCAGAAAACGCCTGTGAGCAATAAAACATCTTGATACAAATCGCTGCGTAACTTTTGGACAATTTGTTTTGGATGACCAAGACCTGAAGGCTCAATGAGAATTCGATCCGGATTGTATTGTCGAATGAGTTGATTCAAGCCTTGCTGAAAAGCGGCCGAGGTGGTGCAACAAACGCAACCACCTGGTACTTCTTTAATGGCAACACCCGATTCAGAATAAAACGCGCTATCTAGCCCAATATCACCAAATTCATTTACCAGAACAGCCCATTTTTCATTTGCAGGGGCTTTTTCCAGTAACTGACGGATCAAAGTTGTTTTGCCTGCTCCTAAAAATCCGGTGATTAAAGTCACTTTTATTCCTTGATAACGCATAACCAAAATCTCAACTATTTCAATTAAAATGCACAGGCCAATGACACACTCGCCACTGTATCCGTGTTCTCTTTTGTACTCAGAAAGAGGTGTTTTCTGTATTACCTGACGTAGCGATAACTCCTAGCTCTAATTCAGCTTTGAATGGCTCTAGCTTTTTCGGTGGTTTTTCTACGTAAAGTCGGAATCGTTAAAGTCAAACCAGTGAACATCAATAACTTGAGTATTTTCATGAGAGGATCTTCGTTTTTTCTGTTTAAAAAAACGAAAAAGATATTCTTTCATTGATCTCTTTTTATCTCAGCCAACATAGAGTTAACTATTTGAAAAATAATCAATAAAACAAAGAAAGAGCTTGATTAAGAACGCACTTTTACATTGTTATTTACATCTTTACTCTGCTTAATCCAGTCATCTCCCGCATCGGCTCTAGCGGATTTTGCCAAACGATCATACAGCAGCACATTCACCGAAGCCGCCAAGTTCATACAACCAACCGTTGGAACAAACACTACATGATCGGCTCGATCGACAATCTTTTGAGAAATCGTGCCATCTTCTGGTCCAAAAATATATAACGCCTTTTCTGGGTGCTGAAAGCTCGGTAACGGAGTCGCACCTTGTATTAAATCAACACATATTATTTGAGTGTCAGGCTCAACAGCATCGATTAGAGTTTCAGCACTTAGGGTTTCTATATTGATTAAAGGAATAGTAGAACTGGCGTTTTTGGTATCTGTCGTCATTTTTGCTGCACGATCATAACGCTGACCAGAATACAAAACCTGATCTACTTGATAACACCCCGCCGCTCTCATTACTGAACCTACATTCTCAACCCCTTTAGGGTTTGTAAGACCAATAGAAACATATTCTTTTTTCATCGATAGACACTACACTGGCATTGAAAACGGCGGAGATAGTACCACTATTTAAAGAAACAGTGGCGACATCACCTATTCCAACAAACAAGTTTTATTCGAGGCAGACATGCATTTCTTAAAAAAAGTTGGCTTGACTCTTCTCGCCGCTGCCACACTTCAAACGCAAGCGGCTTCCGTCTGGAAGGTCTCATCAGAGACAAACACAGTTTACATTGGCGGCACTATTCATCTTTTAACACCGCAAGATTATCCTTTACCTAAAGCCTACGACATTGCTTACCAAGCATCCTCGAAGGTCATTTTTGAAACCAACATGGACACCATTAGCTCTGCTGCTTTTCAAAAAAATCTTCGAGATAAAATGCTTTATACCGACGGAATGACACTGGATAAGATACTGCCATCTGACACTTATCAATCCCTTGTCGATTATCTGAACAGCCGAAACATTCCCATCAATGCGGTACAAAACCTGAAACCAAGTGGTTTGGCAATGTCCTTGAATATGATTGAACTAAAACATCTGGGCTACACCAGTGAAGGTGTAGATATGTTTTATTCACGCAAAGCCACACAGGAAAACAAGCCAAAAGGTTGGCTAGAAGAACCAGAAGAACAAATCTCTGCTCTCAGTAGCTTTAATCAGGAAAACGAAAAGCAGATCATAGAATACGCTCTAGACGACATTAAAGAGATGCCGAGCACAATGGATAAGCTTCGCAACAGCTGGCGTCGTGGCGACATGGAAACCATGGCAAGTTTAGAAATTGTAGATCTAAAAAGAGACTACCCAGACGTGTACGATTCGCTTCTAATAAAGCGCAACAACCTATGGATGCCTCAAATCGAAACCATGCTAAATGACTCACAAGTTGAGTTTATTATGGTCGGTGCTATGCATCTCGCAGGACCAGACAGCATTTTGAAAAAACTTAAAAACAAAGGTTACGAGGTGAAACAACTGTAAAAACACCTAAATGGGCTCGAAAAAAGCCCACTTCCTTAAAATAGACAAACTCTTTTCCTAAACCTCAGCCTATTTTTTATACCAGCCACCTTTCATGTTGAGGCTGACTAAACGATCAACTTTAACGTTCCCTCACTAAAGGCAAAAAAGGCAATTTTCATGTTCGAACGTGCTGTCCAACTTAAAGTGCATAATACATCCATACGCAACGAGGCTGTTGGCGGTATTACAACTTTCCTAGCCATGGAATACATCATCTTTTTATGGCCCCAGTTTTCACGAGCTAAGTCACACTAATGGCAAGGTCACTTCAACTAACAAACCGCCCATTTTACTACGAGATGCAGACACAGAACCATTATGTTGGCGAATCGCACTTTCTGTAATGGCCAAACCTAAACCTGTTCCGCCACTATGACGGTCACGAGCCGTTGACACTCGATAAAAAGGTCTAAAGATAGACTCTAACTCTTCATCAGGAACTCCTTCACCGTTGTCCTCAATACGGATATGTAGCGCTTTCGGTTCCTCTCTCATATCAACACGGATTTCATCTTTACCATAAGAAATAGCATTACGAACAATATTCTCCAGCGCACTCATTAAAAGCTGCGGATAACAAACAATAGAGCGATTTGGAATCGCTGGCACGTGGAGTACTTTGCCCATATGTTCGGCTTCAAACTGACAATCTGTCAGTAGCTCTTCCCATAAACTAGAAAGAGGCTGTGCTTCTCTGTTTGTATGGTTGTCCACCTGCATGCTCGATAACTCAAGCAACTTGCCTATCATCTGCTCAAGTCGGTGCGCTTCCGTATCAATCCGAGTCAGTTCCGTACTTTCACCCTGCTTTCTTGTGGCCAACGCCTGCGCCATTCTCAATCGAGTTAATGGCGAACGTAATTCATGAGAAATATCCGACAACAATCGCTGTTGCCGACAAATCATGTTGTTCACCGCTTCCACCATTTGGTTGAAGCTTTCACCTGCTTGGCGAAATTCAGAGGTGCCTTTTTCCAAACTAGGGTCCGTTTCAAACACGCCTTGCGCCACTCTTTGCGCTGCTTTTTCCAATCGGCGAGCAGGTTGACTTAACGCCCAAGCAAGCCATAAAAGTAAAGGCGTACTCACCAACATAACCGCTAAAAGTAGACGAAATGGTTGATCAAAGAGTTGCAATAGGAAACTTGGAGGCTCACTCTTTTTTATTCCGATATAAAGAAGACGATCTTCATCACCAAGCTTAATCGGGAAGGGCCCTGACAACATGACTCTGCCATATAACTTTTGTTGAGGCTTAAGGGGGTCTTCTACTCGAGTGACGAAGTTTCGTAACATTCTCAATGTGAAATCAGACCGACGAGACCAAACCTGAATCTCACCATCAAGGTCCGTAATATACAAACGCAGTTTGCTGTCTTCATCGCCACGCTTCGAGCGACGCTCTATTTCATCTATGACGGAATAAAGCTGTTTGTGTTTGACAAACTCTTGCTCAACTCTGTCTCTCACTTGAAGCATGTCACTATAATGAGGAGGTGAAATATCTTTCGTTAATCGAGGATCTAAGCGCGGTAAAGCCAGTACAGCCAGAATCACTAAGAACATGGTGAACCAGAAAATAGCGAAAATGCGACCATATAAACTGGTAATTTTGGGTAACTTCATTATTCTCCCTCAGCCAATAAGTAGCCTCGGCCACGCAATGTTTTGACTCTCGGTTTGCCATTAGGCCAATCTGGTAATTTCTTCCTTAAGTTAGATACATGCATATCTACCGCTCGATCAAATGCTGCCAAGCGTTTTCCTAAAACCTCTAAGCTCAAGACTTCTTTCGTGAGTATTTGCCCAGGGTTAAGTAGGAAGTAATGCAATAAAGCAAACTCCGTACTGGTTAAATCCAAAAGATCGCCATTGCAATAAGCCTCTAATCGACCAGGATAAAGTTTAATGTCCCGATACATGACATAGTCATTTTGTGTTCCAGCCTTGGTGACTTGAGTTCTTCGTAATATGGCACGTATTCTTGCTAGCAATTCACGCTCACTAAATGGCTTAGGTAAATAGTCATCTGCGCCGAGTTCAAGCCCAACAACGCGGTCTATTTCATCACCTTTCGCGGTTAGCATTAACACTGGAACATCCCATTTTTCTCGCAACTGCTTTAAGGTTTCAAAGCCGTTTAGTTTAGGCATCATTACATCAAGTAAAACCAAATCCACACTTTCATCCATTGCATCTAATCCTTCCAACCCATCATAGGCGGTAGAGACTGCACAATTTTCAAATAACAACACCTCTTTAAGTAAATCACTTAACTCAATATCGTCATCAATGATTAATATATGTGGCATGTGCTTTTCCTGAAAAATGATTAAAGAGACAAGTCATTAAGTATATTTTACGTTGAAATAACAACAATGATCAGGCCTTTACGATACTTTACCTTAGCAATACGCCACTTTACCTAGCAAACTCTATTCTATCCCTATTCGCTGAACACGCAGCGCAATAACGAATACCACCCTACAATATAGAAGGAAATGAATATGAAAATGGCAAAAAAAATCATCTTAGCATCTGTTGTTCTTCCATTCGCATTAAGTGCTGGTAGCGCGTTGGCTTTTGGCGGAAAAGACCATAAAGGCGGAGACGGACAATGCTTCCCGGGTCTAGACCGCGGTATCTTGAAAAAATTAGAACTAACTGATGCCCAAAAAGACCAATTAAAAGAACTGCGCAAAGCGGGCAAAGAAGACCACAAAGCAGATAGAGAAAAGCGTAAAGAAAACGGCGTTTCCGAAAAGCGCAAAGAAGCTCAAGAACAAAAGCTTGAACAACTAAACGGCTTACTATTAGCAGACAAATTTGATCCAGCTGAAGCGACTAAAATCGCACAAGAAATGGCTCAAAAACACATCAAACGCCAAGTGAGTATGCTAAGCAAGCAATACCAAATGATCAGCATTTTGACACCTGAGCAAAAAGAAAAATTCGTTAAGCTTCAGGAAGAACGTTTAGACAATTGCGCTGAAAAAATGCACAAGGGTAAAGACCGTAAATAACTTCTCTAAATAGCCCAAACGCTTCCCCTAGTTAGCAAAAAGGCGACTCACTTTAAAAGTGAGTCGCCTTTTTTATATTTCTTTTTAAGCTATCGATTATATCAATGGCGCTTCCAAATCCTGGCAACAGCCTGATCACTGCCTAATAACCCAACAACTTCACATACGATGCCCGTTATACCAAAAACAGCAATTGGAATGACTCCTGCGAACTCACCTGTTTTCAATGTAAACACCAAGGATACCGTGGCAATAACAAAACACAGCAAACCTAATACCAGCAAAATCGTACGGTGAGATTTTTTATAATCGTATTCCCCTTCCCCAGACTCAAACATATTCAAAATCGGAAAGCAGAGTTTTTTCATGACACTTCTCATATAAACAAACCTTCATACACCTTAAGTACTTTTTTATACCATTAAACACTCACATCATGGCAATTTTTTAATACTAAATTAAAGTTTTCTAGCCTATTGCCGTTGAATATAAAGTAGGTAAAAACTAACCATATCACCCAACTTTTAAAATCAGTATTTAACGGAGTAAAGAATGAAAAAACTTATCCAAACAGGTTTAGCTGTCGCTATTACAGCGGCTTCCATCGGTGTAAATGCAGAACCTACGGTATCATATGTAGAATATGCAATAGGTGACATAGACTATGATTCTGGTGGTAGTGCTGACTATTCCTCTCTCGCCCTTACTTTTGAAACACCAATAGTGCCATTGCTTTCATTAGAATTGGCTGAGTATGGATCTCTTGAAGTTTCAAGAATAGGTGTGGGCGATTATATCGAAGTAGGCAGTGCAAGCTATCTTTATGGTCTTGTTCATTTTAATGATTATAATCTTGACCATATCGACTCAGATTTTAGCTTAACCGCTGGTGTTAATGCACAATTAACGGAACGCTTAGAACTTAGATTATCTCTATCTGAATTCACAGGTGATGATACTGACAGCCTAAGTAACACTAAAGTTGGCTTGGCTTATTACTTAGCAGAGAACGCTTCACTTTCTGCAAACTATGCCAGTCATGACGTCTTCAATGTTGTATCGTTTTCTGCAAGATTGAACTTCTAACAGAAGTAAAACAGGAAACTTAAAAGGGCTGAAATCTAATTTATTTCAGCCCTTTTAAGATCAACCAAATCATTTAAAAAAAATAAATCAGATTACTTTTGTCAACCAACTATGAGTATCTTCTGACTTACCCCACTGAATATCATTCAATGTCTGGCGAAGTTTATCGGCGATTGGTCCAGGTTCACCAGAGCCAACTTTGTATTCTTTCCCATTATGAATAAACGTACCTACAGAAGTTAATACCGCTGCTGTACCAGACAATACAGCTTCTACTTCTGGTTTCGCGGCACGCTCTAGTAATTCCGCAACAGTCAAATCACGTTCTGTTACCGTCATTCCCAAATCTGCTGCTAGCGTCAAAATAGAAGAGCGAGTCACACCGTGTAGGAAAGACGTGTCCAAGCCTTTGGTGATAATTTCGTTGCCGTCAATCAACAAGAAGTTCGCGGCTCCGGTTTCTTGTACATCACCATTTGGACAGAACAAAATCTGGTCCGCTTTTACTTCTTCATTGGCTTTCCTCATCGGACCTAATGCACTGGCGTAATTACCGCCACTTTTGATCATGCCCATATGAGGTGCGCAACGCATACCGGTTTCGTCCAACAAAAGGCGCAATGCTTTTGCGCCACCTGTGAAGTAATCTCCTACTGGAGACAATAGCACGTACAACATAGAAGCTGCTGTTGCCCCTGCTGCTTTGCCTACGTTTGCTTCTGTGCCTATGTGTGTTGGGCGAATATACATAGACTCTGGAGACTCAGGTACTTCACTCGCGAATTCAGCAACAACATCCAAAATCATTTTAGTCACTTGTGCTTCGTCAATTTCTGGCAAAGACAACAAACGGCTACTTTGCGCTAAGCGCTTAATGTTTTGATCCATACGAAACACATGGACACTACCATCAGCGTGGCGAAAAGCCTTCAACCCTTCAAAGCAGGTACTTGAGTAATGCAATACATGCGCGCCAGGATGCAATTGAATGCTATCTGAAGAGACTAGGTTTGCTTCACTCCATTGATTGTTTTCAAATGTTGCTAATGCCATTTTAGGCATAAACACGCTACCAAAAGCCGCCATTTTTGTTTCCTATATAAATAAATGATTACGAGTAACAGTAAATTCAAACCAAAGAAAGTAAGGCTCTAAAATTCCAAGTTACGACCCAATGACAAGATATTAAAGGGGAAAACAGATTGAGGAAAGTAAATCGTTTCATGCAGCCAGATAAAATCACACCTTTTTACATCTTAGGCGCGCTTTTTCATTCGTAACATCAGCAGCCTAAGCATTAGAGCCATAAAAACACTCTAAGACCAGCTTCTATAGATCAAGATAAAAAGCATCGAAATAAGAACATTGGCAACAAGAGTCAACCAAAACACCATTTGAAAACGGCGCTTTTTGGTTTTATGGCGGAACACACTTTGACCAAACATAGCGCCAAACCATCCACCCAAAAACGATAAAGTATGTAAGGTGCGTTCACTGACACGCTGACGGCCTCTTTTTGCGGCGTATTTATCAATACCGTAAATCAAAAAAGTCAGCACACTTAAAAAAGCAAAATAATAAACTAAAAATATCATCTAAAAACTTCTATCTAATTCCTATAAAATCTATCGCTCATCTACAGTCGAATAAAAACTCATCTCAAGTGTAAAGGCGGCTTTTGATATGTAAGAAAGGCTATACAAAGGCAAATGTTCTATTGTATACCTAAACAATCATTTTTATGTTGGTGATAAAAACAGGCAATGAAAGACCACTTAACCATTTCCATTTCTTCAGTTTATGGAAGCAAGCACTTTCGTTTTGGAAGGAGTTTTCGCCATACATTTAAAATCATTAGTTACGCCATCATTATTGCTCTAGTCGTCATGGCTAGCGTGATTTATTACCTAGTTAATGAAGCCGAATTTGCCAAGATCAAACAAAATGAGCTGGAAACAAGATCGTCTTCTTTAAGCCGTGAACTCACCGCCTTAACTGAGCTCAAAACCAATTTAGAAAGCGATCTACTAGAACGGGAAGAAAAGATGCAATTGGTCTCTGACCGGTTGGGCGATTTAGAAAACCTGTTGGGCATGGAAAACGATGCGACTGGCGAACTTAAATCACGCTTAGACACGGCCGCTATTAATTCGTCAGTACGCATTACCATGCTTACTCAGATTCCCAGTGGCGCTCCTGTAAAAAACGCAAGAACGTCTTCTGGTTACGGTGAACGAATACACCCTGTTACAGGTATCAAGAGATTTCACCGAGGACAGGATTTCGCAGTAAATACAGGGACTCCAGTATATGCGCCCGCTGATGGTATAATTGAAGTGACCCGACCAAGCAATGAAGGTTCTGGAAACTACCTGCGCATATTTCATTCTCATGGTTTTTCCAGTTCTTACTCTCATTTAAGTAAGTTCGCCGCTAATAAAGGCGACTTTGTAAAAAAAGGCGATCTCATTGCTTATTCAGGAAATAGTGGTTTATCTTCTGGGCCACACCTTCATTATGAAGTAAGGTTTATTGGGAGAGCGCTTAATCCAAAACCCTTTTTGGATTGGGATGTTGATAATTTTGATTCAATTTTCAAAAACGTAAGAGGAATAGGATGGGAATCTTTAGTGGGAACAATCGAGTTAAGAGTCAGTCATCAACTACAACTCTCATCGCAGAAGGTTGCTCAATCAACGGACACATTAAAGTAGAAAACCAAATGCAAATTGATGGCTACGTTGAAGGGAAAATTGAAGTAAACAACCTACTTAGAATCAGTGAAACAGGTAATGTGGTAGGAGAAATCCTTACCGAGCGCCTCATCATTAACGGCGCATTTGAAGGTGTTTGCCGAGCAACTTACATTGAAGTACTCAGCTCTGGCCGAGTCACAGGTACGGTTTACAGCGACAACCTGAGCATTGAAACTGGCGGCAAGTTTATGGGGGTTACCAAACCACCAGAAGAGCAAGCAAATGAACAAAACATCATTGAACACAATGAAGATGAGTACGAAACTAAAGACCTAAGTTATAGTCAAGCTACCTAAGAATATGAGAGAAAACACTTGATTAGACAAAAAATACTAACAATTCATCGAGTGTTTTCGTTTCTCTCTTGCTGGCAAATCTTCAGTTCAATCCATTTTTAACTTGTTATTAAAAAGCCTACATTCAGAATAAAAGCAATACATATCAATAGTAACCCCTTAATTTCAAAGAAGTTTGATGCCAATTAAAGCATCCCTAGACAAAACTCTCTACAGCTTTTTTACAACCGAAAGCAAGAGCAAGTATCAACATTGAAAATGAATACCAAGAAGCTGTATTAATTCATCCGCCCCACCTTGAACGATTGTTCACTTTATTTACTCACTCCCCTAGCCCAATACGTTTTATATTAATGTTATCTAGACTGTTTGAATCGTGAGTGGGTTTTATTATGAGTAAAGTAAAAATAGACATTGTGTCCGATGTGGTTTGTCCTTGGTGCATTATTGGTTACCGTAACTTGGAAAAAGCCATTGAAGAACTTGGTGTTCAGGATCAAGTTGAGATTGAATGGCAACCGTTTGAACTGAATCCAGACATGCCAGCAGAAGGCGAAGTATTAAGCGCACATTCCGCTCGTAAATATGGCTCAACCCCCGAAAGCAGCGCACAATTTCGCGTAGAGATGACAGCTCGTGGCAAAGAAGTTGGTTTCGACTTTGACTATTTCCCAGAGATGAAGATTGTAAACACTCGCGATGCGCATGTTTTGTTGGAATACGCGAAAGAGTGCGACTTACAAACAGAAATGAAATTACGCTTTTTCTCGGCCTTTTTCACCGAGCATAAAGACGTGTCAGATCGTGACGTTTTACTCAAAGAAGCCGAAGCCATTGGTTTAGATGTGAATGAAGCAAAAGCGCGACTCGAAAACACAAGCTCCGCTCGTCACATTCAACAAATCGAATCACAATGGCAACAAATGGGCATTTCATCCGTGCCAACTGTGGTTGTGAATCGCAGAAATGCCATTGCTGGCGCGCATCCAGTAGAATCATTTAAACAACTGTTAGAATCTGCATTGACGAGTTAAATGCCATTTATCTAGCAAGTTTGGCGTACGCAGAGCTAATAATAAGCATACGCCAATTCACTCGTTATCAGAGCAAGATCCTACTGACTTTAAGGCTGATAAGGCAATGAAGATTGGTGTAAGACAATACGCACTTTACCGTCATCACACTCTTTGAAAACAAAGCTTTTATTCACAAAAATGTGGCTATCGTCATCACCGATAAAGTGCACATTACATTGCACAATCGCTAAGTCGTTATGCAATATAAAGTCTTCCTTACTGTACCAAACTTTCATCCAAGGCTTGAGCTTAAAGCCTCTGTCATCTGGGTAGTCACTGTTGCCACCAACAAAATAAGACAACGCGCCTTCCTTCGTTGGGCGAAAGGTTTGCTGCCCAAATGTCTGAGTCGGTTTAAACAGAACCTTCCCATTATCGTAATCATAATTATCTGATAAAACTTGAAGAGAGAAGGCCTGTGTATCGCCCCCTTCCGTATGAACCTGACCAACTTTTACAACGTTGTCGCACCATGTTTGCAGTGCGGTATGAACCATTTCATTGGTAAACATAAAATGTATTTAACTCCTTGGTAGGTTTCATGGAACGGGCTCTGGCACACAAGAGCCACACTATAGAGCGGTTTTTATTGCGGGGATAAATGATAAGCAACTCTGCCCTGCGATGACACCAATAACAGAACGTAGAATTAGATTAAATTATGGAAGTATAAGAAGAAAACCTTTCACGAACCAAAAAGCGGTAAATGTTTACGCTGCTAGTAAGTTAAAGCTGCCTATTAGTAGTGATATCGACAAGAGAGAATCGTAATCGTCGTGTCTTCTACAGCGTAAACTAAACGATTGGTATCATTGATTCTACGAGACCAGAAACCTGATAGATTTTCCTTTAAGGCTTCTGGCTTTCCAATTCCTTCAAACGGAGAACGCTGAACATCTGTAATCAGTTTATTAATACGCTTTAAGGTTTTCTTATCTTGAGTCTGCCAATAAACGTAGCTACCCCAAGCTTCATCAGTCCATGATAAAAGTCTGTTACTCATTAATAAGCTCTCGCTGAGACGTTTTTCCAGCTTTAAACTGTTCAATAGAACGATTTAAATGCTCCGCATTGGCAGGCGAACGAAGTAAATGGACAGTTTCCATAAGGCTATTATAGTAATCCAATGACATGACCACAGCGTCGTCAGAATCACGGCGAGTAATCACAGTAGTATCTGCATCGTTTATAACGCCGTCTAAAACCGTTTTAAGACCATTTCGAGCTTCTGTAAAAGAGACAATTTTCATCTACAACCTCACTTGTACATTATATAGGACAAGTGTAGATAAAAAGCACAGACTTGTACAGGATGTTGTGCATAAGCTTCAGGGGTGATTAATGAACATATAACACGAAGCGAAACGAAAGCATACAGACCTTCGTCCCGCCAGCAGCTTCACTGCATACGAACAACAACCGTCTTGCCAATCAAATCATGAAGCGCTCGTCGTTTGTCATTAAACAACATGGTAACAAACTCGGAAATACCCCAAATTGACGATAGAACAGAAAAAATCAAAACAATATAAAGTAGGTTATAAGCACTCCCTAGTATTGGGATTTCTAGCACGAACAAAAGAAGAATGAATAGCCAAAAAATATTTAATGTTAAATTGACAGATTCCCTTCTCAGAGCTTGTTTAAGATTTATCCTAGTTTCAGTGCCATGATCTAACACTTTCACCTTCATTATCCTCTTCCCAAGAGTTTGACCAAAATAACCATGCATAAAAATGACATAGATAGAAAACTGAATGGCATTAAAAGTTTGAATAAATTGATTATGTACATTGAACTCAACACCCAACACAAAACATTCGATGTATAAGATGATCGCGAATAGTATCCCGTCGATTGTTGCAGCCCAAAAACGAGGCCAAAATGTTGAATATTTCAGATCTCGCTTTTTCTCTTTAGCTATTTTTTTCTCTTTTTCAAGCATGGCTTGAATCTCAGGCGCTTCCATTCTTTTAGCAAGAGCCGATGCTATCTCTTCAGCCTTTTCGGGATACTTCTCTTCATTAATATTTTTTCTCATATCCGAAAGTTGTTCGATAGTGTATTTACTGTAATCATGAGAAAAAGTCATTTTATTGAGTTTCCTTTAAGAGAATGGATCCTACTAAGATGGTGAACTGGATAATTGAGGCAAGAGTAAAGTTTCGGCATAGACTAAATTAGAGCCTTCCACAAATTCATTTTACGGTATGATTTGATTTCACTCTGCCCCTAATGATTACAGTTATAACGCCCAAAGCAGCGGCGGCGAAGCCGTCCAGCCCGCAGGGCGATGCTGCCTTTGCTTGTTATAGGGTTTTTATATCCAATCATGGGAAATAGCCATTGCACCTACAAACCAAATCATTACACCAGATAAACACGTACCCAAGTGTGACAAATGAACCCAGCGCTTGCCTGGAAATTCACGGATAGAATACACCGCAGAAGCCAGCGCCAAAAGTAACAAAATATTGAGCGGCCAATAGTACTCGGCCGATATTCCATAATCTGTGTGGCCGCTAACAATTGCCGCATATAAAAATGCCGCAATTATTAACATTCCATGTAAAGAGGCCAGAATGCTTTTGCTGGCATAGAAATAAGCGATTGAAATAAGTAATGCGAAGATTAGAAAAATTCTCACGTCATCAAGAAACAGAACACTTAGTTGGTATTCGCTCAGCATTTCCTTGCCCTATAACACTTTATTAATGCGCATGCGCGTTTACACATTTTAAAAACTATCTAAATATCTCTACAACTAACTGAATTTTCAGTGTTTTACAAAGCTATTCACAAAATTAAAAAGTAACAAAACGAGCGTGCGCGTTATTCCATCTTTTTATCAGGAATGCACAGCGCGTTATCTCAACACTCCGAATTATTAATCATTGATATTATGACGGTTTTTTATTTTCTGCCAGTGTAAACGCGCATCACTGAGTTATTTAAAATGTATAAATGAGCAAGGTATAGGAAATTTAAAAAATAATCCGTTGGTTAATATGGTTTTTCTATGATGATTCGTATGTGAGATACGGAAAGTGAAAACTGCGTGTTCATTGTCCGGTTGCGGTCGTGCTTCCCTTATCGTGACCTCCGAGGTGAGACGTTTGAAAAATGACATTCCGCTGAGGTAGGCGCCTCTTTAAGAAAGGAAAGTTTCGAGGAGGAATGCTATTTTCAAATATCCGAACGGTAGATAAGTCGGGTCAAAGCCCTTTTCAATTAGTTCTTTATTCCTTAAAGGTTTTGCGGATAGAAAAGGGGTTCGACCCTTGGCTATGTTTGTCGCACTGAAGTGCGACCTACTGAAGCGTTCCCACACTGGGGCGTGGGAACGCATATGATGATGAAGGGTTTATTCTCCGATGTGCCAGCCATTGGTAATTGGGTAACGTCGATCGCGGCCAAAGCCTCGGGCAGTGATGCGCACGCCGGTTGGTGCTTGGCGGCGTTTGTATTCGTTTAGGTCGACAAGGCGAAGGACGCGATACACGGTTTCTCGGTCGAATTTCTCCGTGGCGAGTATGGCTTCTGCGCTTTGGTCTTCTTCTATGTACATACGCAAGATTTCATCGAGGATGTCGTAGCTTGGCAAGGAGTCTTCATCTTTCTGATCTGGCGCTAGTTCAGCAGATGGCGGGCGAGTAATCACTCGCTCAGGGATCACGTAGCCAAGCGTATTGCGGTATCGGCACAGTCTGAATACGAGCATTTTGAACACGTCTTTTAGGACGGAATAACCGCCGACCATGTCGCCGTACAATGTGGCGTAACCCACGGCCATTTCACTCTTGTTGCCTGTGGTAAGCACCATGTAGCCTTTTTTGTTGGAGATCGCCATTAAGGTCACGCCGCGAGTTCGAGCTTGTAGATTTTCTTCTGTGGTGTCCTTTCCTAAGCCTTCAAACTCTGGTGCGAGCACGTCAGTAAACGCCGACACCATGGATTCAATCGGCAATACGCTGTATTTCACGCCAAGCAATTTTGCTTCTTCTTCCGCGTCGTGCAAGCTGATGGAAGAAGTATAAGTGTAAGGCATCATCACGGCTTGTACGCGATCTGCGCCAATGGCGTCTACTGCCACAGCAAGTGACAAAGCCGAGTCGATGCCGCCACTTAACCCTAACACGATGCCTTTAAAACGGTTCTTTTCAATGTAATCACGCAAGCCTAACACCATGGCTTGGTAAACGCTGGCTTCTTCACTGAGTGCTGGCGCAATATTGCCAGCAACAGGCTCAACTTTGTTCGGTTGATCGTCGTCGATGATAATGTCGACGCAATACAAGCCCGCTTCAAACCAAGGCGCTTGCATGACTTTATCGCCTTTGGCGTTCACTACAAACGAGCCACCTTCGTAGACCAATTCGTCTTGCGCGCCCATATTATTCACATAGACAATCGGCAAGCTGGTTTCCGCCGCACGTTGGTGTAAATGCTGTTCACGCTTGCCCATTTGTTCAATATGATAAGGCGACGCGCTGATATTAATGATCAATTCAGCGCCTGCGGCTTTGGCTTGCGCAATCGGCTCTGGATGCCAGATGTCTTCACAGACACTCAAGCCCACTTTCGCGCCTTTAATGTCAACAACAACAGCTTCTTGGCCTTCACGAAAATAGCGTTTGTCGTCAAAGACGAGGAAGTTTGGCAATTTCTGTTTGGCGTATTCGCCCAGTATTTTGCCTTGGTAAATCACGCCAGCGCAGTTGAAAAGCTCGCCATCAATACGGCGTGGATAGCCCACCACCAAATAAATGTCTTTTACTTCTTTTAATAAAGTGTCTAGCGCGGCTTCGATACGCGTATCTAAACTGGGTCTGAGCAGTAAATCTTCTGGTGGATAGCCTGTTAAAGTCAGTTCAGGAAAAACCACCACATCGGCTTTATCTTCGTCACGGGCTTTGTTTGCCGCTTCAATAACCGATTGAGTGTTTTTCGTAATGTCGCCGACCAGCATGTCTAGCTGGGCCATTGCAATTCGTAATGTCATACAGTTGCTATCTCGTTAACTCTGTTAGATTATGCTGCTTATTGTCTGGAATTACACAACTTAGGTAAAGTATATGATCGTACGTTTGATCGTTTTTATTGCGATTTTTTTCATCGCTTGGTGGTTGTACCGTAAATTTATCACGTTTAAAGGTGGGCAATCCCCTACCAAATCAGAAAAAGCCAAATCTTCCAAAAAAGAAGAGACACAAGAAAGCATGGTTCGTTGTACAGAATGCCAAACTTTCACACCTCGCTCCCATGCCATTCATGACCAAGAAGTACGTCCATTTTGCTCCGCAGAGCATTTAAAAGACTTCAATAAAAAGTCTGATTAATTCACGGCAACCCAACCGCTCGAAAGCAGTTTTCCGTCTCGCCACCACCAGCATAAATAGGCTTGCTGGTTTTGTGTGGCGCAAAGTCGGTAAGACGTTTGGGTGACTGATGTTGTTTCGGTTCCGCCTTCACTCTCTTCGTCATCTTCACTCAGATCATACCGAGACCATTGATACTGCAGTGTTTGCTCGCCTTTGCTCCAAGTGCTTTCTTCATCACTGCTTTGTTGTTCAGCCAGATCACAAAAGCCAACGCAGTCGCTTAGCGTCGCCAAATAAAAAGACGGAGAAGCGACATAGTCGTCTATAAAGTCTCGCCATATTTGCTGATCTTCTTCTAAATCGCTCAGCTGACCACGCCATTGATAAGACGCAATCATGGTGTTTTGAAAATGAGTCGACAAGCTGGATATCGCCAATAACAGCGCAATAATGGGCAATGAAACCCAACCTCTTTGAGTGTTTATAAAAGAACTTAAAAAAGAATTGGAAGAAGAAATAGACATCAAATACCTCCTTTTAAGACGATTATTTGATTGCCAATATTCTGACAGGGGGAAGTGTAAGTCCAAGTCTCGCCTCGCATTGAAAGGTAGCTTTGTTCTAACTGAGCGCCTCTTTCAGACTGACAATCATCCAAAGCATATTGATACTCTATCCATAATCCTCGCAGCGTTTTTAAGCTAAAATCGCCATAGTTTTTGACCAAGGTATCAACAGAGCCGTCGTTGTTTTCATCCAACAAAGGGAAAATTGCTAAGCGCTCTATTCCGTTTAATAACTCCAGTGAATTACCACTGTCTTCTGGCGTTCGCCAAAAAGCGGTTCCGCCATTTTTACCGGGCGATAAATACCAATAGAAACCGTCTTGGCTTTCAAGAACACCTGATTGCCCAATAGCCGTATCATCTATGAGTTTCATTTGAGCCTGAGTGCTGGTGACTGACAATACTTGTCCATGATACTGCGTAGCACAATTGGAAAAAGTAATGCTGTCTCCAGCTTGCCAATGACAATCGAACATCGTTGAAAATGGATTCTCTGATATTGTTAGCGTGCTCCTGCACGAACCATAGTCCACACCTTTTAACCAGTCCGAAGTGGTCATAACCACACGAGAAGACAGGCGATCAGGCTTTGTACTACCTGAACCTATGGTTAAAAACACATCGGTGCCATCGTAACAATTCGCCGGCACCAAGCGCGTCCATTGGGCGTTAAAATGAGCATCTATAGCCGCTTTGAATTTGTGCTGATCTTGATAAATTTGCGCTAAAAAATGCCGCTCTTCCAAGCGCCCTAACGCAGTGACTAAAAAGGGTAGGAACAGGGAAATAAGCAAACACACCACCAGCAATTCCAATAGCAAACTGCCTTTCAATTGTGATTTCATTCTTCACCCTCCAAGCCCATTTCAGACAGATAAGTTTCAGGCAAGTCATGTTGCGAGGCATAAAACCAACGCTCTAATTGGCTGCCAGTACATTCCTGACATTCGGGGTAAGAATCACTGTCTTGGCTGTCATCCTCCGCAGACCAACTTCGCTCTACTACCAGCATTTCCATCAATGCCTGCTTTTGTTGGTTTTCTTCAAGCTTTCTTTGGTTTTCTGCTAACTGAATGGATTGCCACTGGGTTTGGCTTTGGACTTGAGCAAGGTGCAACACAAACGCCAGCAAGGCGAGACACAAAGTGACTTCTAGCATTATCCAGCCTTGCTGTGCTTTACGAGAAATCCCTCCAGAAAAAAAGCGAGGCTTCATAAGCAATCACCTTCACCTTTTTCTTGAATATCCGTTCTGTAAAATCGACCACTTTGATTAAGAACCAGCGTTGCTTGCCAACTTCCTAGACAAAGTTCAAAGGTGCCATTTTGATAGCCAGATAAACCATTGCTGTGAAATTCAATTTGCTGTTTGTTCACAGGAAAGCCAGCCCAAGACACAGATAACAATTCATTAAAGGTAATGGAACGATACAAAATATAGTCTGAACTTGATTCATCACCTTGATACAAATCAAAGCCAGAAGACCAATTTCCGTCACACGCTAAACCACCACAAACGAAACTGGGCGAACCACTGACAACCGCCAACTGACGGGCTTGCAGCAAGGCATCGGATAATTCGTTAATGGCATTATTAAGAAGAGTTTGATCTTGCGTATCTTGATTGGCGATTAGGAATTGCGCCGAGCCCGCATAAGCAAGAACACTGAGAATGGCTAGAACGCAGAGCATTTCTAGCAGAGAAAAGCCTTTTTGTTGCAGCATTGAAAACCTCCTTGTTTTCGATCATTTCGAGCATCCTTGCTCTAATGAAAATTGCGATTCGCTGTCTTTTAGCTACTCATAGCAAACCATTTATTGATGTGATTAGCAATTTGCCTTGGTTTTTGGAACGGTAAGGAATGATCACAGGCACTCATGACCTTGTGCTCCCATTCTGCTTTGTTCTGGTTCAGCAATTCATAATGCTGCTTTAGCGCTTCATGACTTAGCTCGCCAGAGAAAAGAAACACCTGATCCGATGCATCGATTAGTGCTTCTCTTAAGCTTGGTTCTTGGCTCATTATTTCAACATGGTTTGTTACTGCATCCAGCGCATATGCAAAACCAAAAGGACGATGAGCAAGACGAGATTGCGTAGTTGCTTCCGCCACTGGGTGTTTTCGACGGTTCGGTGAAACGCCGTCCATAAACTGCGCCACGCCCAATTCCACATCGCCTGTTTCACGAATCAATTTTGACGCATGACGATACTTCAAACGTACTTCCATCAAATTCGATAAGTCTTCTCGATCCAAAGAAGCGGGCTCTAATAAGGCCATTTTGGCTTTTAGTTTGCCTTGTTGCTGGCGGCGATAATTCAAATTCAAAGCAACTAATCCACCCAAAGAATACGCCACCACATTGAAATCATCCCATTTGAGATGTGCCAATAAAGCTTCTATCTCATCGGTTAATTCATCGATCGTCACCGCCTCTTCTTCACCGTGATGATGAAAGGATTCTCCCATGCCTTTTAAATCTGGCACCACCATCCAACGCCATTGTGTGAGATAAGGCAACATAGGTGAATAGGTAATTTCCCCCGCGACACCTGCGCCATGCAACAACAAACAGGTTCGATCTGTTTGAGCATTGGGATTTTCATAAAGACGATACGCTAGACGCGCACCGGGTAAAGTAAGAAAAAAAGTCTCGGACACTTGTAATTAACCTGTGAGGAACCAATTTAAAAGAATACAATATTTACTATTAAAAACATGACTACATATTACTAGGTATTGATAAAAAATGTCAGAAATCAAACGGGTTAATCTCCCTTACCAGACATCCTTACTGTCTTTCTTTTCTGCCGTAAGAGATTTGCCTTACCCTGCTTTACTCGACAGTAATCACGAGCATTTCTCCGATACCCAATACGACATTTTAGTCGCAAATCCTTTGGCTCGCATTCGCCCGTCACAAGATACCCCTTCAAGCGACCTAATCACATGGCGCGACACACCAATTTATGAGTTACAAAGCACTCGTAATCCAATGAATTTGTTAAACGAATTGATGACGTTAATTTGCCAAGAGCCTTGGGCGAAATCTGCCCCTAAAGAACTGCCCTTTACTGGCGGGTTATTAGGCTATTACGGTTATGAAAGCGGTCATTTTGTCGAAAAGCTACCTGACACAGTCGAACATGACATTCAGTTAGCCTCGTTAGATATGGGGCTTTATGCCTGGGCAGTGATTAGCTCTCATCAGAGAAAAACCACTCAATTGGTTCTGACACCTTGGTGTTCTAATGAAGAAACAGAAGGTCTAGTCAAACGCTTTACCTCTGCTAAGCCTGACAACTTAAAAGACTTCACTCTGAAAATGCCTTTTACCTCCAATATGACAGAAGGCGAATACTCAGAAAAATTTGCAGCGGTACAAAAGTACATTCAGTCCGGTGATTGCTATCAAGTGAATTTAGCTCAACGCTTTTCCAGCACTTACCAAGGAGACACCTTTACCGCTTACCAAGCATTGCGTGATGTTTGTCCGACGCCTTTTTCCGCTTATCTTGAAGTGTCGCCAAAGCAAAGCTTGCTAAGCCATTCCCCTGAACGCTTTTTATTGTGCGATAAAGGCCGCGTTGAATCCAAACCAATCAAAGGCACCATTGCTCGCGGCGCCACACCAGAAGAAGACAAAGCCAATGCCGATTGGCTCATTGCATCGGAAAAAAATCGCTCCGAGAATTTAATGATTGTCGATTTGCTGCGTAATGACCTTGGTCGCACTTGTTTAACCGGTAGCATCAAGGTGCCGAAACTGTTTGCCTTAGAAAGCTATGCCAATGTACATCATCTGGTGTCTACCGTAGAAGGTGCAATAGATCAAGCTGACCAAGCCATTCGAGTGTTCCACCAAAGCTTCCCCGGCGGCTCTATTACTGGCGCTCCGAAAATTCGATCTATGGAAATCATCGACGAATTAGAACCTCATCAGCGTTCTGCGTATTGTGGCTCCATTGCTTACTTTAGCTCCAATGGACAAATGGACTCCAGTATTAGTATTCGAACATTGGTTGCCGAGCATGGAAATTTGCACTGTTGGGCAGGCGGTGGATTGGTTGCCGACTCTAAATGCCAAGAAGAATACCAAGAAACCTTTACCAAAGTAGGTAAATTGACCCATACTCTAGAACACGTCTTTTTGAAGTAGGCTGTATAATGAGTGACATAGAGCAGTTTTTAAATGCTCCTCCTATCGATCTGAGTTTAGAGGAAATTCGCGCCGCGCTAGACAGAGCGCCTTATGCGCAACAGATTCATAACCCAGATAGAGAGCTCTTTCCAGATGGATATGACTTAGACTATCGATCAGCTGCAGTACTGATTCCAATCTGGCGCAAGCCAGAAGATGGTGAGCTCTACGTGCTTTTAACTCAGCGCGCGTTACACATGCGAAACCACCCTGGGCAAATCGCTTTCCCAGGCGGTAAACACGACCCCGACGACGCCAGCATTCAATACACAGCTCTACGAGAAACCTTAGAAGAAGTAGGATTAGCGCCAGATTGTTTCGATTTATTAGGCGAACTGGGAGAGTATTGCACCATTTCAGGCTATTGCATCAAGCCCATCATTGCAGAAATGACTCGACGAAGTGAATTGAGCCTTTGTGAAGACGAGGTGAAATCTGTTCATTGGGTGCCATTACGCCACTTGCTCACACCGCAGAATTACCGTTTTAAAAAGAAAAAGCTCGATGCGACATCCCGTGGTTATTTTGAAGTTGAATACCAAGATATTCGAATTTGGGGTGTCACCGCAGGCATTCTATTTGGGCTTTATCAAACTCTAGCGGAGCACATTCGTTAGTCGTTATTCTTTCTCGATTTTCTAAAAAACTTTCCAGATTGCTTGCCGCCTTGTCAACCAGAACAAAATTAGGCTTCAACTGGCTCTACAGCATTGAATTCCGACCTCAGACTTTCTGTCATGAGATGCATTTGCCATCTTGTATCAAAACGCTCGTAACACTCTTCCAGCGCTTGAATGTGCTCAAGTAAAATACTGCCCGCCGGAGTAATTTCAGTTGTGCGGCCATGTCGAGTTAATAACGGTGTCCCCAACTTGCCTTCCAATTTTTGAATGTGCTGGCTCACGGCTGGCTGAGTTAACCCCAATTGTTTTGCCGTTTGAGTAAAACTCCCCGTCTCAACCAACACTTTAAATGTTATGAGATGCTGTGTGTTGAACATAAAGATTCCTTATAGTTTATTTCATTATGCCCAAGCCTTTTCATAGGAACATTGACCTATATCGTGTTTTCGTGAAAGATTGATGGTAACTAACCCGAGTGGATGACAATAATGACAAAACCGCAAGATGACCTACAACCTTGGTACGAAAGGCAATCTGGTCACAAAACATCCCGCGACAACGATTATCGAACACCTTATCAAAGAGATCGCGCCCGCATAATTCACAGCGCAGCGTTTCGTCGTTTGCAGTCTAAAACTCAAATCCTTGCCATTCGCCAAAACGATTACAGCCGCACCCGCCTTACTCACTCTTTAGAAGTGGCGCAAATTGGTAGTGGTATTGTTCATCAATTGAAACATAGCTCTCCTGCTGAGGCTGACTTCCAAAAGTGGCTCGCTGACGATTCGCTCATCGAAACCATTTGTTTAAGCCATGACATTGGCCACCCACCTTTTGGTCACGGCGGTGAGATTGCATTGAATTACATGATGCAGTCCCACGGCGGCTTTGAGGGCAACGCTCAATCTCTGCGCATACTAGGAAAGCGAGGTTCTTACTCGCAAGATTTTGGTATGGATGTGACTCGACGCACTCTATTGGGCATTCTGAAATACCCTGTTTTATACCAAAACGTAGTTGGAACTTACCCGGAAAAGCATACCAATTTCCGACAATTTAAAGCCTCCCAATGGGCACCGCCTAAGTGCGTTTATCAAGACGAAGAAGATCTATTAAACTGGATTCTCCAACCCTTCAGCGAAGACGATAAAACAGCCCTGCAAACAGTTAGAAGAGCAGAAAACGATCACGCGAAAGCAACTCATTCGGGCTTTGACACCAGCATAATGGATCTCGCAGACGACATTGCTTACGGTGTACACGATTTAGAAGATGCCATTGTACTTGGTATGGTAACCAAAGATATGTGGTTAGAGCATTTGGAACCTAAGCTTTCAGCGCTTGCTTCACCTTATCTTGCAAAAAACTTAAACAACATTCGCACGCAACTGTTCAGCCGCCAGAGTCATCTACGCAAAGAAGCCATTGGCGATCTTGTCAGCTGGTTTATCACTTCGTGCCAAGTGATTGAAAATACAAACTTTGAACACCCATTACTGCGCTTCCAAGTTGGCTTGCCAGAAGGTCAGCGCCAAGCGCTTTCCTTGCTAAAGCAGTTTGAAATGCACCACATAATTCAACGACCAGAAGTACAAATGCTCGTCTATAAAGGCCAGCAAATGCTTTTAGAAATGTTTGAAGCTTACACCGCAGACCCAAATCGACTGTTGCCAAGAGAGATAGCAACAGAATGGCGTAAAAGCCAAGAACAAGGTGAGAACGGACTTAGAATAATTTGCGATTACATGGCATCCATGACGGACGATTATGCGAGCCGTATGTACAACAAGTTATTCGTGCCGAGTTTAGGTTCTGTATTTGAGCCGATGTAGCGCAACTCAATAGTCTTGTTACTTTATTTCATAAGAGTATATGAAATGCAAAAAAAAGCCCTAAGCTCAAAATATGTATTTGAGTCTGGGGCTTTTCTATTTTGCTATATTCTACTGATTAAAGCTGAGTGTGCAGACCACATTCGCGGTTAGACAAACCTTTTGTTGGATCAAAGTAGTTTTCAACGTTTGGTAAGTCGTGCTCTTTCAAGTAAGCCAACATATCCGCTTCTTTCCAATGTAAGAAAGGTGCAACCTTGATAACACCATCCGCGCCTTGGCTAATCACTTCCATATTTTGACGGAAGGCTGTTTGCTCTGAACGCACACCGGTGATCCAAACATCTGGAGCAACTTCTTTCATAGCTCTTGTAAAAGGTTCCAGCTTGAAATTTTGAGTAAAAGCATCGTGACTTTCTTCGCCCACATCTGGCACACCGCCAAAGGCGTTATCCCAACGAGCGGCTGTAATTTTTGGCGTGTAAACTTCTACTTCCAGCTCAAGAGAAGCAATGAGTTTTTCAGCCACAAGGTATGTGTCACGAGTGTTATAGCCAGAATCAGCCCAAACCACAGTAATGTCTTTTTTAGCCTGTACTGCGGTATGAAGAACCACGGCTTCCATTGGTCCAAAATGCGTAGAAACAATCGGCTTTTTACCTTGCTCAACAGCCCATTTAATAATGTCTAATGGCGTTGCAGCGCTCAATTCTTTATTCGCTTTAGCTATATCAATCATACAAAACCCTATAAATAAATTATAAAAATGCAATTTCGCTAGAATGCCATTAATTAAAAAAATTATCTACGGTAATTTATAGGCAATAACGCCTACAAATTAAGCGCCATCCCACTTTCTGGTATAGGCAAAGCCGTTTTATATCGCACCTGTTTTAACGCACAACTGGAACGGATATTTTCCACGCCTTGGATTTTGGTTAATCGCGTGAGTATCAAGGTTTCTAATGTCTGAATATCTGGCACCAAGACTCGCAAGAAGTAATCTTCCTCCCCTGTCATCAAACAACACTCCATCATCTCTGGGTATTCAGAGATGGCGCTTTCACAGACTTCTAGTGCCTCTTCATCTTGCTTTTTTAGCCGTATGTGAATAAAGACGTTTACATACAAAGAGCCACCAGCCAATGAAACCATATGGCAACGCTGCCATAACACCTTTCAATATTTTTGATCATCGCCTTTCCTCTCCTGCTGATATTAAGACTGAGAATAGGCTTCTATGAATCGCTCGCACCATAAATTTTGCCGTATAAATAGACGTCTTCTCTTTCATTTTGCTGCTGCGCGATATTAGGAAGACTTCCCCATTGTTGGAACATCTGCTTTTCAAAGAAGGTCTGACTTTTGGTATTGCTGGCGTAGATATAGGCGACGAGATGAGTAAAGCCAATACTGGCTTGCTGCATCTCTACATATTGAATGAGTTTTTTTCCAATGCCTTTAGCCTGCCATTGAGGTGAAACATACAGGCTAATTTCAGATGCGGTGTCGAAAGCGGGTAACCCGTAGAAAGGTTCAATTGAGCACCATGCAATGATGCTCTCTGCCTCTTCAAACACCAGCATTGGGTGTTTTTCTGTAGCGTTTTCCAGCCAGTCCATAACATCAATCAGGCTGATATTAAGGCTTCGCTGAGTACTCTTTGCGAAAGGATCACAGAGTTGAAAAATAGACAAAATATAGGGAGCATCGTCTAATTCTGCTGTCCGAATCTTCCCCATATCAATACCTTTATAAAATCCGTCTTGCTTCTATTTAGTCGCTTAGCCTTGCTCAAGCAAAGTACGCAAATCGATAATGGCAGTGTTGGCCCTAGAAATATAAGATGCCATGACCAAAGAGTGATTGGCTAATACCCCAAAACCACTGCCGTTTAGAATCATAGGAGACCAAATACTGGTTTGTGTTGCTTCCAACTCACGAATAATCTGACGCAAACTGACTAAGGCGTTTTTGTCTTGCAAGGTAAAGAAAAAATCTACTTCCACTGCACGCAGCATATGAATCAGCGCCCAACTTGCTCCTCGTGCTTCATAAAATACATCGTCCACCTTGCTCCAAGGTGTTTTCACATATTGGTAAGTGCCAGTATCACTGGTTTGGCGAGCATTCTTGTCTCCTGCTAAATCTGTGTTCTCACGAACATTCGCCACACTAGCAGAAAGGCGCTGAGAAAGGCTTCCCAAACGAGTACTTACATCAGATAACCAGTCCGATAAATTATCGGCACGAGCATAAAACTGTGCGTCGTTTTTACTAGTATCAGCAAGACGATCAAGGTATTCCATCAACTCGTTATTACCACGTCGATATTCACTTTCACTAGAAGGCAACGCCCAACTTTTGGTGTCAAAGTTGAATTGTGGCTCGGCAATTTTTAAGTTCACATCTTCGGTTGATTGAGACTGAGAACGGCTGAACTCTTTACGCAAGGCTCTTGCTAAATCTCGTGACTGAACCAAGGCGCCAAATTCCCATGCAGGCATGTTATCCATGAAAAGCCCTGGTGGCGTGACATCATTAGTAATAAAGCCACCTGGCTTGTCTAATAAAGTACCAATAATGGTGTGCAAGGTGCTGGCAGTTGTGTAGCCAACTACTAACTTTTTACTGTTATTCAAGTAGCCTTTCGCTTCTGCTTTCTCTTTTGCTGTGGCAACCACATCAAAAGAATCCGGCTCGCTACTCCAGTACATACCTAGAAAACTTAGGAGTACACAAATAACTGCCACAACCGCAATGATCACTTTCCAAATTCCTGAAAAGTCTACTCGCGCACTTAAACCTTTAAATTTATCAACTAACCACGACATTATTGCCCTACCTTAATCTTGTTGTAATTCTACTGTGTGATCCGCTTGACGAAATGTCATTGCGCGCACACGAAACTCTGGAATACGACTGTTAATTATCTGATAAATCAGACGCGCTTCTTTATCATTCGGCCAATAAATGGCAATTGACTGCTCCGTTTTAGCAACTTCATCTATAATAGGCTGAACTTTGTTAATAATCTCTTCATCACTCAAACTAAAGAGCGTTTCAGGCAAGGTGTAAACACCTTTTTGAACGGACTCTTCTTCATTTTGCCCAGCTGTTTTGTCATTGCTGTTTGCGGTTGTCGCTTGTCGTACTCGGTATTGTGCTTCTTCTGTTCGTCTTGTTTTCAAGTCTCTGATTTGAACTGTCATTTCTTCAATCAGAGGATCTTCTGGGTTTACTGAGCGAGCAAGACCTAAATAGCGATCGGCTTGTTTATAATCTCTTCCTACGGCAGATGCCCAAGCCCAACTTGTGTAGACTTCCACTATGTTCGCGATACCTTGTGTGGCACGAAAGTTCCTCGGATCTCGACCCAGCGCCGCTTGAAAATATAAGTTGGCGTTGTCTTCTTCTGGTGTCAAAAGTCGCTGTGCGGACAAAGCTTGTTCGCCTCTTTCAATGAGGTTTAAAGTCAGTTTTTCAAACGCTGTCAGCTCTTTTTCAACGGCGATAGCTTCAACTTGGTTCTGAACAAGCGTTGCTGATTCAAATTGATCATTCGTTACTTCTGATTCTGCTATGGGAGCTGAATCACTTGAAGGCGCGACATTCTGCTGACAACCAATAATAAAAAGCACAAAAAATGGCAAAGAAATTAGATTTTTATTCAATTTATCCTCTTGCGATTGGCAACTTTAAGATGGATTGATAGTCTACATCCTCTATCCTAGAGCGATGGATTTGGATTTTCCATTTAAACCGCGCTTTCACCCTAATTGAAGATGTTTATGCGCTTATTTTTTTGTTTATTTTTACTGACGATTCACACGGCTTCTCAAGCTTTCACCTTTGCCCCAACTTCGAAGCTTTCTGAACCTGACTTTTTACCTGTCGATCAAGCTTTTCAGCTATCCATTTCAGCAACAGAAGATGGCAAAATCATTGCTTCTTGGCAAATCCATGATGGTTACTATTTATATCAAGAACAATTTGGTTTGTCTGGAAAAGACGCAGATAAACTGCACTTTTCCCCATTTACTCCCGGAGAAAAAAAACAAGACGCTTATTACGGTGAAGTTACCGTTTATCGAAACCAGTTTACCTTACCTATTTATTACGACATTAACCTTCCAGCAGGCACTCAGTTAAGCGCCATACTGTCTTACCAAGGCTGTGCCGATAAAGGTTTGTGTTACGCGCCGCAAAAAGTGCCTTTAGACTTCACTGTTCCAGTGTTATCTTCACCTAACTTAGTTAATGTTAATAATACTTCTGACTCTTACCAAGCGTCTACGACAGGCTCTAATCGCACGTTGCCAGCAACAGATGTTACCTTGTCTAGCTCTCAATCTATCAGCCAATTATTGCAATCCGGTGATGTGTTGAGCACATTGCTTGTGCTGTTCGGTTTGGGCTTGTTGTTGTCGCTTACACCTTGCGTTCTTCCTATGGTGCCTATTGTCAGTGCGATTGTGGTTGGTGCACGCCGTTCTACTGCTCGCGCCTTTTATTACAGTGTCGTTTATGTTTTGGCCATGGCTCTGACTTATGCAGCCATTGGCGGATTGGTTGGCTTATTTGGCACCCAATTAAATCTACAAGCACAATTACAAAACCCCATTTTATTGGCCATAAGTGCGATTATTTTCGTGTTATTGGCGTTGGCTATGTTTGGTGTTTATGAACTTAAACTGCCCGCATCTTGGCAGCAGAAACTTCAAACTTCGACTCATCACTCAGGTTCTAGTTGGCGTACAAGCGGCAGTATATTTCTAGCTGGCGTGTTATCTACTTTAATTGTCTCTCCTTGTGTATCCGCCCCTTTAGCTGGCACTTTGCTGTATATCAGCGGCCAAGGTAATGCTTGGTATGGTGCTTTGGCTCTGTTTGTTATGGCTTTAGGTATGGGGGTACCGCTTTTACTGGTTGGGTTATTTGGCCCTAAAGCATTACCAAAAAATGGCGAATGGTTAGAAGACATCAAGATACTCATGGGATTTGGATTGTTAGCTGTCGCCATTTGGCTAGTAACTCGCTGGCTTCCTTTTGATAGCCATTTGTATTTATGGAGTGTGCTTGCCATTGGTATCGGCAGCTATTTTTTCCATCGGGCCTATCAGACCAAATCTCACCCTGTGCGTTGGTTTTTGGCCTTCACATGTTTATTAATAGGAACCATTGAATTTTTAGGTGGCGCAATGGGCAATACGACACCTTTCCAACCACTAAAAACGACCGCTTTTCAGCCTCAAACCGCTCCTAAAGAAAGTGATATTTTTGATGACCATATTGGCAGCTTAGAAGAACTTAACAACATAGTGAATAATCAAGACTCGCGGCCTATCTTGTTGGATTTATATGCCGATTGGTGTATCAGCTGCAAAGAAGTAGAAGCGATGTTTATTTCTCCTGACGTGTCTCCTCTATTAGAAACTGTGCAATTGATCAGGGTTGATGTAACCGAGAACTCAGATCAGAACAAAGCTCTAATGGAAAAATTCAATTTATTTGGCCCTCCATCCTTGGTTTTCCTAGACTCTCAAGGTCAGGAGCAAAAAGCGCTAACCCTAATGGGTGAGCCGACTAAAGCCGAAATAATCGAACGCTTACGCTTTGTAGCCGAGTAATAGACCTAAAAAAGTTTACAAGAGGGTGAAAAATAAACAGAGATGACATTTTTTTGTTTTTTTCCCGAAGAACTGGACAATTTCTAGCTTTTTACCGATAATTTCCATCCTTGTTAGCATTTACACTTCCATATCTGTAAATGCTTTGCTCTTAAATGAGCTAAAGTTCAAAAAAGAATTACCAACCGCCAGTGAAAGTTATTATCACTGAGTCAAAAATGCAGATAAAAGAGAGTAAGCATGGACATTCGTAAAATTAAAAAATTAATCGAGCTTTTAGAAGAATCTAACGTCTACGAGATTGAAATCAAAGAAGGCGAAGAAGCAGTTCGTATTAGTCGTGGTGGTGCCCCTGTTATGGCGCCAATGGCCGCTCCAGTTGTTTCCGCAGCACCAGTCGCTGCTCCAGTTGCCGCATCTACTGCTGCTCCAGAGGCACCTGCTGCTGTTTCTGGCCACACTGTTAACTCTCCAATGGTAGGTACTTATTACAAATCTTCTGCTCCAGGTGCTAAGCCTTTCATCGAAGTAGGTCAAACAGTTAACGCTGGCGATACTATTTGTATCGTTGAAGCAATGAAAATGATGAACCAAATCGAAGCTGACAAGTCCGGTACAATTGGCGCTATCTTAGTTGAAGACGGCGAGCCGGTTGAATTTGATCAACCACTTGTTACTATCATTTAATCCAAAGCAATAGGTTTCATCATGCTCGATAAGGTATTGATTGCTAACCGAGGCGAAATCGCGCTACGTATTTTACGTGCGTGTAAAGAACTCGGTATCAAAACCGTTGCGGTTCACTCTAAAATTGACCGCGACTTACTACATGTGCGCCTTGCAGACGAATCTATCTGCATAGGTCCAAACCCTTCAGCGCAAAGTTACTTGAACATTCCTGCAATCATTAGTGCTGCAGAATTGACAGATACCTCTGCTATCCACCCAGGATATGGTTTTCTTGCAGAAAATGCAGACTTTGCAGAACAAGTTGAAAACTCCGGCTTCGCTTTCATCGGCCCTAAAGCAGAAACGATTCGTCTAATGGGCGATAAAGTATCTGCGATCAAAGCAATGAAAGAAGCAGGCGTTCCGACAGTTCCTGGCTCTAACGGCCCAGTACCAACAGATCCAGATGAATGTCTACGTGTTGCTCGCGAAATCGGTTTCCCGGTTATCGTTAAAGCAGCTGCAGGTGGCGGTGGCCGTGGTATGCGCGTTGTTCACAACGAAGGCAGCCTATTAAAGTCCATCAGCATCACACAATCTGAAGCCGGTTCTTATTTCGGTGACAGCACGGTTTACATGGAAAAATTCCTACAAAACCCTCGTCACGTTGAAGTTCAGGTTCTTGCAGACGGCCAAGGCAATGCAGTTCACTTATACGATCGCGATTGCTCTTTGCAACGTCGCCACCAAAAAGTATTAGAAGAAGCACCAGCACCTATGTTGGATGAAGAATCTCGCCAAGCTTGTTTAAAAGCCTGTGTTGATGCTTGCATCAAGATCAACTACCGCGGTGCAGGTACATTTGAATTCTTATACGAAGATGGCGGTTTCTATTTCATCGAAATGAACACTCGTGTTCAAGTAGAACACCCAGTGACTGAAATGGTAACAGGCGTTGACATCGTTAAAGAACAACTACGTATTGCAAGCGGTTTGCCTTTGTCTTTGAAACAGGAAGACATCAAGCTAAACGGTCACGCTGTTGAGGCACGTATCAATGCGGAAGACTCCAAAACCTTCATGCCTTGCCCAGGTAAAGTGGAATACTTCCATGCACCAGGTGGTATGGGTGTTCGTGTCGACTCTCATTTATACAGCGGCTACTCTGTTCCACCAACGTATGACTCCATGATTGCTAAGATCATTTGTCATGCTCCAGACAGAACAGCAGCGCTAAAACGCCTCTCTGGCGCTCTCGATGAAACCTTCATCGATGGTATTAAAACCAACATAGAGCTACAAAAAGAACTAGCAAATGATACTAACTTCATTACTGGTGGCGTTAACATCCATTATCTGGAGAAAAAACTCGGTTTATAAGAACTGCCGTTTCGTCCCTAGTGATTACATAAATCACTAGGGACTATCATTTTCCTCTCGCCTCTCGCACCAAGCTTCGTTATTCTATTCCTGTTTTATTCATTGTTGGACTCCATTTTATGCCTTGGCTTCAGATTTGTATCCATACCACACCCGATCACGTGCCTGCTTTTGAAGACACTCTATTAGAATGTGGCGCTATGGTCGTTACCTTTGAGGATGTGCACGATGACCCTGTGTATGAACCAGACTTAAACACCACGCCATTGTGGAAAAACACTAAAGTCACTGGACTATTTGAAGCAGACACCGATGTCGAAGCCGTCCGCCCTGTGGTTGAACACAAAGCAGCCTCTTTGGGTGAAACTGATGTAGATTTAAAAATAGAAATTCTCGAAGACAAAGATTGGGAAAGAGAGTGGATGGACAGCTACCACCCCATCCAATTTGGCGAGCGCCTTTGGGTTTGCCCAAGCTGGCGCGAAGTACCAGACCCTAACGCTGTCACATTAATGCTTGATCCTGGACTCGCCTTTGGCACAGGCACACACCCAACCACAGCGCTTTGTTTGCAGTGGCTAGATAGCATTGATTGCCAAGATAAAACCATCATTGATTACGGTTGTGGCTCCGGTATTCTCGGCATTGCAGGATTACTCCTTGGTGCAAATAATATGGTCGGCATCGACATTGACCCTCAAGCAGTTCAAGCAACAGAAGCCAATGCTGAGCGCAATAAAATTAAACCAAGCCGTATTGAAGTCAAACTGCCACCTTATGAATCAGATTTGCAAGCCGACATTGTTGTTGCAAACATTCTCGCCGGACCTCTAGCACATCTTGCACCAACTATTTCGGCTCTCGTAAAAACTGGCGGCCAACTTGCTTTATCAGGCATTCTTGCCAATCAAGCAGAAGAAGTTATTCAAGCGTACCAAGAATGGTTTACTATTGAATCCATCACAGAAAGAGAAGAATGGGTTCGTATTGTTGGTACAAAAAACTCATAATTAACAATTATTTAGTACAGATTAAAAAAAGGAAGAAAGACGCTCATGGCCAATAGCTTAATTACACGTTGCCCAAAATGTTCAACTGCATTTCGTGTTAACGATGAAGTATTAAGCATGGCCAAAGGCAAAGTCAGATGCGGACAATGTTTCCATATCTTTGATGCACATGCCTCCAAGCCAACACTACCTGAAACTACAGAAAAACCTGAAGCCACGAAAAAGCCTGAGATTCAGACAAAAAAACAAGCACTCGCTCAAAAAGCTGACACTCCCGAAAAAAAGGCAACACCAAAACCGTCACCAAAAGAACCTGACATCAGCACAACAGAATCATCCAATGTGCTAATCAGCGAGCAAGGAATCATCACTGAAGATGATATTCTCAATCTGTTCAATGAAAGTGATTTGACACCACTTAGTGGAGAAGATTTGGAGGCGAGTAAAAAAGTTCTGAAAGAGCGAAAAGCAAAAGAGGCCAAAGCAAATACTACCGCCCAGAAAGAAAAAGAGCCTGCTAAGCAATATCAAGAAAGAGCAAAATCAGCTCGTGGCGAAACCACCCCCCTCTCCCATGCGGACAGAAATGATTCCCCCGCACCATGGGAAGTTGAATTAGCAGAAGTGGAAGCAGCGTTAAGCGCTCAACCAAGAACACCAAAAGTCAAAAAAGAAGTCGTTAATAAAACAAAAGAAGAAGCCAAGGCTACTACACCAACGCCTTTCATTGAAAGCAAACCATCACCTAAAACAGAGACCGTTAGTGAGCCAGATTATATGGCTGCGTTACAGTCTTTGGCTCAAACTGCGTCTGAACAAACTTGCCCTTCTGATGCAAAAAATCAACACACGATTCTTGAGCAATTATCAGCTCAAGAAAGCCTTGCTCCGCTTTTGGAAGAAAACCCAAAAGACATCAGAGTCAAAAGCAAACACCGCTTCTTGTGGCTCTTCGCCTCATTGCTTGGTTTGGCTTTATTAGCAGGACAAGCGTCGATGCATTTCTTTGAAGAAGGAAGTCGATCTTCTAACTTCCGATCTTTCTATCAAATGATCTGCTCTTATTCAGGCTGTACTCTTCCAGGATTTGAAGACATCGATGCCATTAGCATCCAACATGTACGAATCCAGAGTCACCCTTCTATCCCAAATTCGCTTCTCGTGAATGCGATTATTACTAACGTCAGCTCGTTTTCTCAGCCTATGCCGAAAATCGCTTTAGAGTTCTCAGATTTAAATGGCTCACCTGTGGCCGCTCGCTTATTTTCTCCGAGTGACTATCTACACAAAGACTTCTTAGATATCACTTATATGCCACCAAGTACTCCGATTCATGTTGTCATTCCGATACAAGATCCGGGTGCTCGTGCTGTTACACACCAATTGAAAACCTTCCCTTCGAAGACTCGCTCTTACTAGAACGAGTGTTATTTCCTACTTAGCTAAGAAAAGAACAAAAAATAATCAATTTTTAGTCTGTCAAGACTTCAAAAATAACAATTGCCTAGGTATTATGCACGCCCGATCGACACTGTCGGCGATCTTTAACATTCAATCCAGTATTCAGGAAAAGCATGGCATTTGCTATTGGCCCTTATCGCGTTGATAAACCTGTTATCCTTGCCCCTATGGCAGGAGTAACCGATTTACCTTTTCGCCGCCTATGCCATGACCAAGGCGCAGGTTTAGTTGTATCTGAAATGGTTACTTCTGATGTTCGTCTTTGGAACTCGACAAAAAGCCGTCACCGATTAGTTCATGACGCAGAGGTTTCGCCTAGGTCGGTTCAAATTGCTGGCGGTGACCCAAAAATGATGGCAGAAGCAGCTCAACAAAATGTCGAGCTAGGTGCGCAAATCATTGATATCAACATGGGTTGCCCCGCCAAGAAAGTCTGTAATAAAGCCGCTGGTTCGGCATTACTTAAAGACGAAGCACTTGTTCGAGAAATACTGGAGTCGGTTGTAAATAGTGTTTCTGTTCCCGTCACCCTAAAAATCCGTACAGGATGGAGTCAGGATCAGAAAAATGGACTTATCATTGCAAAGATGGCTCAAGATATTGGTATTCAAGCCTTAGCAATTCATGGACGTACCCGAGAATGTAAATTTCAAGGGCAAGTCGAATACGATACGATCGCAGAGATCAAACAGCATTTGACGATTCCTATTTTTGCTAATGGTGATATCAAAGATTCTGAAACAGCCAAATTTGTGAAAGATTACACAAAGGCAGATGGCATTATGATTGGTCGCGCCGCTCAAGGTAGACCGTGGATTTTTCGTGAAATCAATCACTACTTACAAACTAATGAATTGTTAGCACCGCCGTCTTTGTCTGAGGTGAGACAACTGGTCATCAACCATGTTAACGCCCTCCACCAGTTTTATGGTGACTATTTGGGTATGCGTATTGCTCGCAAACATGTTGGTTGGTACTTGCAAACGTTAGCGGACAAAACTCAATTTCGAAGCCTGTTTAACCGTATTGACAATACGCAAGAGCAGCTTGATAAATTAGAAGAGTTCTTTGTTTGTCAGTAGGCAAACAAACCTCATACTTAATGTATTGAATCCTAATTTACATTAATAAATGGTTAGCTTTAAAAATAGAAGGTCATTCTGTGGTAGAACAAACTCATACATATACATTTCAAGCCGCTTCTTCAGAACAGTCACAAACACTACGTGACAACGTTGAAAAAGCACTACAAAACTACTTTGCTCATCTTGATGGACAGCCAGTTACCGATTTATATCAATTGGTTTTAGCTGAGGTTGAGGCACCTTTGTTGGAGTCAGTGATGAGCTACACCAAAGATAACCAAACAAAAGCATCGACTCTGCTTGGTTTAAACCGAGGTACGCTGCGCAAAAAATTGAAGCAGTACGGCATGCTATAGAACACAAGAAAAAAGGGCGAATTCGCCCTTTTTTCATTTAACCTTCCCCTTGTTTATTTAGTGTTAAATTATTGCGAGAACCATGATGGCAAATCAAAAAACAGTTACTCCAATCAAACGAGCTTTAATCAGCGTTTCCGACAAAACAGGCATTGTCGAATTCGCCCGTGAATTAACCGCTCAAGGCGTTGAAATTCTTTCTACTGGCGGCACTTACAAGTTGCTGCTTGAAAATAAAGTCCCTGCGACAGAAGTATCCGACTACACAGGTTTCCCTGAAATGATGGATGGTCGAGTGAAGACACTTCACCCTAAAGTTCATGGCGGTATTCTTGGCCGTCGTGACATTGATGGCGCGATCATGAAAGAGCACGGCATCGACGAAATTGATATGGTTGTCGTGAATCTTTACCCATTCGAAGCAACGATTGAACGCCCAGATTGTGATTTGCCAATGGCTATCGAAAACATCGATATCGGTGGACCAACTATGGTTCGTTCAGCGGCGAAAAACCACAAAGACGTGGCAATTGTCGTTTCACCTGCTAGCTATGACAGCCTATTAGCATCACTAAAAGCGGATGGCGGTTTAACGTACGACCAACGTTTTGACCTTGCTGTACAAGCTTTTGAACATACCTCTCATTATGATGGCGCCATTGCGAACTTCTTAGGCAAGAAAGTAGAAGGCGGCAGCGAAGATTTCGCTCGTACTTTTAACTTACAATTCAATAAACAAGAAGAAATGCGCTACGGTGAAAACCCTCACCAAAAAGCCGCTTTCTACGTTGAAGCCAATCCTAAAGAAGCGTCTATTAGCACGGCAAAACAGATCCAAGGTAAAGCGCTTTCCTATAACAACATTGCAGACACAGATGCGGCACTTGAGTGTGTGAAAAGCTTTGACAAGCCAGCTTGTGTCATTGTTAAGCATGCCAACCCTTGTGGTGTTGCAACGGCGGCATCACAACTTGAAGCCTATGACCTTGCTTTCCAAACGGATCCTACTTCTGCTTTTGGCGGCATCATTGCTTTTAACCAAGAGTTGGACGCAAAAACGGCACAAGCGATCGTTGACCGTCAATTCGTTGAAGTCATCATCGCACCGAGCGTGAGTAAAGAAGCGGTTGAGATTGTTGCGGCTAAGCAAAATGTACGTTTACTTGAATGCGGCCAATGGTCACAAGATAAACCAGCCGCACTGGATTACAAACGTGTTAACGGTGGTTTGTTAGTACAAGACCGCGATGACGGCGCTATCACTCTAGACGATTTAAAAGTCGTTTCTAAGCGCCAGCCAAGCGAAAAAGAATTAAGTGACCTACTATTTGCTTGGAAAGTGGCTAAATTCGTGAAATCCAATGCTATTGTTTACGCAAAAGCAGAACAAACCATCGGTGTTGGTGCAGGCCAAATGAGCCGTGTTTACAGTGCGAAAATAGCTGGAATTAAAGCAGCTGACGAGAATCTAGAAGTTGTTGGTTCCGTTATGGCATCCGATGCTTTCTTCCCATTCCGTGATGGTATCGATGCGGCGGCTCAAGCGGGTATTACAGCGGTAATCCAACCAGGCGGCTCAATGCGTGATGATGAAGTCATTGCTGCAGCAGACGAAGCTGGCATGGCAATGGTCTTTACTGGCATGCGCCATTTCCGTCACTAATCATTAAAAGGATTAAGATAAAATGAAAGTTCTTATTATTGGTAATGGCGGCCGTGAGCACGCTTTAGCATGGAAAACAGCCGAATCAAATGACGTGAATAAGGTTTTTGTTGCTCCAGGTAATGCTGGCACATCAACAGAAAACAAAGTTGAAAACGTTAACATTGGCGTAACCGATATTGATGCACTTGTTGCTTTCGCCAAGAATGAAAGTATCGACTTAACTATTGTTGGCCCAGAAGCGCCTTTAGTCATTGGTGTTGTGGATGCTTTCGAAAAAGAAGGCCTAGCCATTTTTGGCCCAAGCGCGGCAGCCGCACAACTTGAAGGCTCTAAAGCTTTCACGAAAGATTTTTTGGCACGCCACAACATTCCTACAGCAAGCTACGGTAACTTCACTGACATTCCTGCTGCGGTTGAATACATTAAACAACAAGGCGCTCCCATTGTTGTCAAAGCCGATGGCCTTGCAGCGGGTAAAGGCGTTATTTTGGCGCAAACCGAAGCAGAAGCCATTGCAGCCGTAGAAGATATGCTACAAGGCAATGCTTTTGGCGACGCAGGCAGCCGTGTTGTTATTGAAGAGTTTTTAACCGGTGAAGAAGCCAGCTTCATTTGCATGGTAGATGGCGAAACTGTATTGCCAATGGCAACTAGCCAAGACCATAAAGCACGTGATAATGGCGACCTTGGGCCAAACACTGGCGGCATGGGCGCATACTCCCCTGCTCCTGTTGTGACACCAGAAATTCATGATCGCATTATGAATGAAGTAATTATGCCAACAGTAAAAGGCATGAATGCAGAAGGGAATCGTTACCGTGGATTCTTATACGCAGGTGTGATGATTGCAGCCGATGGCACACCAAAAACACTAGAATACAATTGTCGTTTTGGTGACCCTGAAACACAACCTATCATGATGCGTTTACGCTCTGATTTAGCTCAGATGTGTTTAGCCGCAGTAAATGGCAAGCTGGACACAGTGAAAGCGGATTGGGATCCAAGAGCAAGCTTAGGTGTTGTTTTAGCCGCTGGCGGTTATCCTGCGAATTACCCTAAAGGTGATGTCATTTCTGGTCTAGATAGCAGTCTTCCAACCCATCAAAAGGTTTTCCAAGCAGGTACAGCGTTGAAAGACGGCCAAGTCGTAACAAATGGCGGTCGTGTGCTTTGTGCTGTTTCCCTTGGTGATACCGTGGCTGATGCACAAACTGGTGCCTACGATGTGGTGAATAAGTTATCTTGGGATAAAGTGTATTTCCGTACTGACATTGGCCATCGTGCCATTGCTCGTGAGCAGAAATAACCTCTTCCCTTATTTATTGCCCCCAAAAACTAAAAAGCAGTCTCTATATCTAGAGACTGCTTTTTATATAAATCTTTAAAAATAAAGCTACAATTTAATGAAACCCTATACTTTAAAGAACTCCATTTCATCTTTTTGAGTTTGCGCCAAACGTGCTAACTCAGTTGATGCTTGTAAAGTTTCATTGATTGCCGAAGCATTTTTTTGAACTAAATCAAAAGCTTGAGTGATATTTTTAGAAATATCTTCTGTTACACCTGTTTGTTCAACAGATGCAGTTGCCACAAGCGCATTAATCTCAGAGATTGCATTAATAGCTTGAGAAGTTTCTTCAAAAGCCAATTTCACCTGGTCTGCCAATGCCACAGAGCCATCAATCAATTCAACATTTTGCGTCATGTTGCTGCTTGCTTCTTCTGACTTCTCCTGCAGTTTCAAAATGATCTCTTGAATACTGACTGTAGATTGTTGCGTTTTCGAAGCCAATGTTCGAACTTCATCTGCAACTACGGCAAAACCTCTCCCAGCTTCACCTGCACGAGCTGCTTCAATAGCTGCGTTTAAGGCCAGTAGATTGGTTTGCTCAGAAATGCCATTGATTACATCAATAACAGTACCGATCTCAATAGAGAAGTTCTTCAATTCATTAACTATTGTTGCTGTATCGGTTACTGAGTTGTTTATATCACGGGTAAAAGCAATATTTTTTTCTAATGTAACTTTTCCGTTCTCTATTGTTTTCAAGCTAACCTTAGTTTCTTCTTCGGCTTCTAACGCCTTACTACTCACTTCTTGCGACGTTCTAGATAACTCATAAATAGCGGTAGAGATTTGTTCAACCTGCAACTTCTCATTTTCCATATTCTTTAAAGTGTCGTTCATTACTACACTTAGCTCTTGGGAAGAAGAAGACACACTGTCTGAAATATTTAATGAATTACTCACCAAACTAGAAAGTTGATTAGAGAGTGTCACAAGCGATCGATAAATACCTGTGTCTTTACTAGACGGAATTAATTTGACTGTTAAGTCACCTGCCGCCATTTTCTCAATTAATTTAGCGATATCTTCCGGCGCACCACCCACAGGTTTTAGAACAAGACGATTCATCACCACCAACAAAATAGCACACGCTATGGCAAAACATACCAAACCTATGATGAGGGAATATATAAGCTGGCTATTTGCATGTCGATGTATCTGCTCAGTTTTGGTTACACTGACATATTCCCAGCCATTAATATCCATTCGCCCCCAGAAGGCAGTAAAGTCAACATTGCCACCATTATCACCCACACCAGGAGCAGTATAAGATAGTTCAGGGTTTTCTGGACTAAATTGCTCATATCTTGGACGTACATCTAGAATTTTTTTACCAATAAAGTCTTCGTAAGGCGCAATAATTATTGTGCCATTATCTGCATAAACCAATAAATCTTTTCGTTCTTGAAGATCAACTAGAAAGGTATCCAACTGGATTGTTGTCATTAATGCCATATCATCATTTACTCGATAAGCAATAGCAACAAAACGAAGACCTTTTGACATATAAGGAGAGGATACATAAAACTTTTCATTTCTATCAAAAAGCGCTTTATAGTAGCTGCGCGATTTATAATCTCGCCCGGTATTACTCCCATCCCTTCGATAAGAAGCTCCCGTTTTATCAAAAAGATAAACGCCATTACTTCTTTCTTTTAAAATACTATATACAGAAGTTAAACTCGCAGCATTATATTCAGACAAATGCTTCTCACCTAACGAATGTTCTTTCAAGGAGATAGAAGCCAATATAAGTCGGTAGCTTTCGAATTTTTCTGTTACTCCAGCTGTAAGCGTCTCATTTTTCTCTCGTAACAATTGTTTATTCAAATCCATGCTTTCGGACCTAAATGCCAAAAAATCCAATAGAGCAATGATTAATATAATTGCAGCTATAATAGCACCAAGAGCAAATATGACTTGTAACTTAAATTTTTTCATACCTGAAAAACCTATACACCTTCTTTTTAAAAAGTTTAGAGAAAAATTAAGAGTAATCAAAACGAACCCGCCTTAATTATCTTTAGCTTATATTGATAATATTAACATTATTTATGTGCATACTATGCATAAAGTAATAAAAACAGCTTCCATAGTATGAAGGCTGCTTGCTGTAAAAAAACTCAATAATAAAAATTCACTAAGTAGTTACAACTGAATTTAAGTCGAAGTGCGGCACTTTTCATTTCAAGCAGCCAAACACATCTGTTTAAAGATGATAATTCAGTGTTCGTGCAATATTTTCCACTGATATTTCTTGCCTTAAAAGAGTCGAAATCTGGTATTTTTATACCTTCAGTCAACTACTAATAACTCATATTAGTACTGCTTAATTTTGTGGTGAAAAGAAATGCACCAACTTCAGTAATCGGCTTCTTCTACACCTGATTAGCAGAAGAAGCACTTATTACATCTGAATTTAGAAATATTAGTGATGATGACCACCTTCGCCGTGCACATGACCATGTTCTAATTCTTCTGTAGAAGCTTCTCGAACATCAACAATTTCAACATCAAAGTTCAATGTTTTACCGGCCAATGGGTGATTACCATCTAACATGATACCGTCTTCTTCCACACCAATAACGGTAACAGGTTGCTCACCACCTGGAGTTTGCGCCATGAACTGCATACCGACTTGGATATCATCAACGCCTTGGAAATTTTCTGCAGGAACCTTTTGAATCAATTCTTGATGAACCACGCCGTAGCCATCTTCTGGAGTAACTGATACAGCTAGTTTCTCACCTGCTGCTTTACCTTGTAGCGCTTTATCCAAACCATCAATGATGTTTTGAGCGCCGCTCAAAAATACTAGAGGGTCTTGTCCAACTGAAGAGTCCAGCTCTTGGCCTTGTTCGTCAGTCAACGTGTAGTGCATGCTAACAACAGTGTTTTCAGTAATTTGCATTGTATTCTCCTAATAAAAAAACATAGATGATGAGGGAACGAGTGCTTGATACAAGCAAATCTTACATTTCAATAATAAGCGATCACACCGCCACAACACGAGCCCAAACGATAATTTATAAACTTATGATAACGCCCCATACGCTTAATAACTACCGTATAACCAGAAAGTTTGGTTCGTTCGACAATTTTTTTAAAGAGAGTGAAGTAATATAAAATTCAATTTCTGTCTATTTGGTCAAAAATATCAAACCAACCCAGAAATATGGCTTTCTTAATTACTTTCTATATTTGAGAGTGATTAGAATTATCATCCTTTATTATTGCTCTCGACTTAAGTTGTAGAGGATTATAAGTTCCACTGTGTTAAATTAAATTCTAAATAATAAAAACCATATTCAGGTAATTCATACATGACTGTTTTCTGGATTCTATTAGCCATTTTTTATGTTTTAGGCTTATTCTGGATTGCCATTTGGGGCGACAAAGAAAGCACCACAGCGAAGAAACTCACTCGTCATCCTTTGGTCTACAGTTTATCTCTTGCGATATATTGCACCGCTTGGACATTTTACGGCTCGATTGGAGAGGCCTCTCGCTCAGGCTGGAGCTACCTTCCCATTCTTTTAGGGCCTATTCTCTTATATTTGTTCGCCTTCCCTGTGCTCAGGAAAGTGATCACGGTAAGCCGCAAGCAGAACATTACCTCCATCGCAGACTTCATCTCTTCTCGTTATGGAAAACGCCCCATTACCGCGCCTTTAGTCATACTTATCAGTATGCTTGCAGTCATTCCTTATATTGCTTTGCAGCTTAAGGCAATTGGTTCCAATTTCGCATTATTTGTTAATCAAGATGAATCTTCGACCAGCTTAGTGGTGTTAATTGCGACCATTTTGATTGGCGTCTTCGCTATGCTGTTTGGCACCAGAAAGGTAGAAGTCACAGAATATCGTTCTGGAATGATGCTCGCAATTGGCGCTGAATCCCTCTTTAAACTTATCGCCATTGTTGCCGTTGGCCTTGTCGCTATCATCATGACGCAAGACTTTAAAGTGGATGAACTTGGACACAACCTCGATATGTCCGTCTGGTCATCTGAACAAATGCTGTCGTTTCCTTTTTTGATGCAAACATTCATGTCTGCCGCAGCGGTTATTTGTTTGCCACGCCAATTCCACGTCACCGTGGTGGATCATCAGACAAACAAACAATCTAATATGGCCCGCTGGCTATTCCCTTTATATTTGTTGATTTTTGCCGTCATCATCCCGCCGATTGCAATTGCTGGTCAAAGCTTATTTTCGGCCGACATAAACCCAGACACTTATGTTATCCAGTTCGCTTTGGTTTCAGACAACTTACCTTTGCAAATGCTGATTTTCTTAGGTGGCATGTCTGCGACAACCGCCATGATCATTATTGCTACGTTTGCCCTAAGTATCATGATCAGCAACGATGTCATCCTGCCAATCATGCTTGCACGTGCGAGTTCACAACAACAAGCTCTGCCTTTATATAGGCGACGAATACTAACCATTCGACGATTAGCCATGACTGGCATTTTGATACTGTCTTTTCTGTACTATCAAAAAATGGCCAATAATGAATCCTTAGCCGGAACTGGCGTACTGGCCTTCTCTCTTGTATTACAACTCATGCCAGCTGTACTGGGCGGTCTATATTGGAAACGGGCTCACGCTTACGGCGTTTATACAGGATTAACACTAGGCTTTTTATGCTGGGTGTTACTTATGATGCTGCCATTAACGGGTTCGATCGATTGGGGCCTAGACAACACTCAATCTCGTTCAGAATTGATTAGCTATGGCGCCTTCATCAGCTTATTGGCTAATATTTTTGGTTATGTCGTAGGCTCTTTATTATCCAATGAAAGATTAATCGATCGTATTCAAGCTACGGCCTTTGTTAGCCCAACCACTGAACTCGAAAAAGGCTTTTTCAAACCCAAAAGCAAAGCAACAAATAGCGATTTCTTCGTCCTGCTAGAAACCTTTCTAGGTAAACAAAAAAGCCGGCAAGTACTGCTTAATTTCAAACGAGACTACAGCCAAAATATTCCATCAAATGCCTCACCTAACCGCTTATTCGTCGATTATTGTGAGCGTATTTTAGGCGGAGTTTTAGGTGGTTCATCAGCTCGAACCATCATCAATTCCATCTTGGTTGATAAACAAATCAAAGTTGAAGAAATGGTGACTTATCTGGATGAAACCACTCAAGCCATTCAGTTCAGCCAGAGCCTTTTGTTTGTTTCCATGGACAACCTAGATCAGGGCATCAGCGTAGTAGATAAAGACCTGCGCATCGTCGCATGGAACAAAACCTATTTATCACTTTACCCTTATCCGGAAGGTATGCTGACCGTTGGCTTACCAGTTGAAGAGCTCATTCGCTACAATGCAATTCGCGGCGAATGCGGCGTGGGCGATATAGAAGAGCTTGTTAGCAAACGCCTAGATCATCTTAGAAAAGGCACCGGACACCGATTCTTACGTCGCAGAGCCAGCGGACGAGTTATTGAAATGGTCGGTAATCCATTACCGGCTGGCGGCTTTGTCACCAGTTTTACTGACGTCACCGAACACATCGAAAGCCAACAGGCTTTAAAGGAAGCCAATATCGATTTGGAGAAACGGGTTGAAGCGCGCACTGAGGAAGTTCAAGGCGTCAACAACGAACTTATGCAAGAAATCGAGCGACGTAATCAAGCGGAAAAAGCGTTAATAAGCGCCAAAGCAGAAGCTGAACAAGCTAATGCCTCTAAAACAGAATTCCTAGCATTAGCAAGCCACGATATTTTACAACCTCTCAATGCCGCTAAACTTTACATGGGGATTTTGCAATACACCCAACTTCCCGAAGGCACAGACCAAGTCGTCGCAAAACTGTTTGACTCATTGGAATCTACTGAAGCTCTAATCTCAACCTTGCTCGAAATTGCACGATTAGATCAAGGTGCGATACAGCCAAAACTGGTGGACTGCAGCCTACAAGATATTCTCACACCAATTATTTCTGAGTTTGATGTGATTGCAGAAAACAAAAACATACGGCTCACCACTCACATTAGAGCTTTAAGAGTTCACACAGACCCAATTTACTTACGTCGAATCATTCAAAACTTCGTCTCGAACGCCGTCAAATACACAGAAAAAGGTCGTGTTTTAGTCGGCGTGAGACTGCGTAATGACTTCGCCTATTTACAAGTCTGGGACACAGGCGTTGGCATTCCAAAAGCGGAACAGAAAAAAGTCTTCGATGACTTCTATCGCTGGGAAAACACCCAAGAAACCGGCATGGGATTAGGTCTTGGCTTAGTGCGTCGCATGCAAAAACAACTAGGGCTGGTTACACACATACATTCAATTCTAGGCAAAGGAAGCTGCTTCAGCATTGGTATACCACTCGCTCAAAGTGATGTCATTGTAGAGCTCCCAATGAAGGAAGCAGCGAAAGAAGCAAAAGACAAAACAGCCCATTGTTATGTCTGGTGTATCGACGACGAACAAAACAACCTAACAGCAATGAATACACTCTTAACACACTGGCAATGCGACTGTCGTACCTTCAATCGTTACGAAGAAGCATTAGAAGCGGAGGGAGAAGCAGAGTTACTCTTGGTGGATTATCACTTAGATGACAACAAAGATGGTGTGTCCCTAATAAAAGCGCTTAGAAAACGAGTCCAAAAAGAGATTCCCGCGGTACTGATTACCGCCCTACGCGATCCAGAACTGGCTGAAGAGTGCAAAAATCTGAACATTACTTATATGGCGAAACCAGCAAAGCCCGCAAAATTACGGGCTTTGGTTCAGCATATTCACCAATTAAGGGAAAACGAAGAGCAATAAAAAAGCAATCTATGATTTGGGTGGAAGCCTCAGGCCACAGCCGCCCAAAATAATGCTGCTGATTGTATCGCCTACGCGAAGTAAATCTTCCTCGGTTAAAGACTTTGCCCCATTTAACGCCAAAATTTGCGCTTCAAAGTCAGCATAATGTTGAGTCGTCGACCAAATCATATAGATCAAACTTGCAGGATCTCGTTGCTGCATTTTGCCTGCATCCATCCAACCTTGGAGCAAAGCAACACGAGACATAAACCAAGGTCTCAGCTCTTCTTTCAAAAAGTCGCCAATATGATTAGCACCGCCAATCACTTCCATAGCAAATAAGCGTGACGCCACGCCTTTCTCAAAGCTCTGCTTCAATTTAACGCGAATAAAGCTGTCTAACACCTCAGCAGGATCATCATCTAACGTGGCACGATCAAAAAGGTCATTCCATCCCATTAATGTCTGATCAAGCACGCGTTTATACAAATTGGCTTTAGACTGAAAATAATAAATGATGTTTGGCTTTGGCAAACCAGCACGCTCTGCAATATGTTGTAAACTAGCGCCGTTATAGCCTTTCAAACCAAATTCAATTTCTGCCGCGTCTAGAATTTTAACAAACACTTCTTCACGGTTATTTTGACGTTTACTCATGGGGAGTTAAGTCCTTATTTATTTCCCGAACACAATGATCAACCTTTCGACACTTGGTTACGCAAACAATTCTGCCAACTCAGCCGCGGTTGACAACTTACCTTCATCCTCAATATTCGGAAAAACAGCAACGGTAATATTATCCAGTGTCAAACTTGGTAACCATTCGCCTTTAAACGTATCAAGTGAGATAGAAACTGGTTCGCAATCGTCCCATTCATCAATTGCCCACTGGCTCGCAAATTCAGCATCTGGCCAAACCATAACACAATCACCATCATCTGTTTCAACCATCACAAAGCCTTCTTCGTTGCTTAAGCTCCAAACAAGTTCTGTGGCTTTTGCTTGCTCCACAAAATACGCCAAACGCTCGCTATCAGGGGAAACCAATAACTGAACACGTTCGTCCATAGATAACTCTTTCATTATAGAGACCTCTTTATCATTCACGCTAAGATCAAAAGTACGCAACTTCTGTTTCAGTTAATTGACGGAACTCGCCAGCTTGAAGATCGGCATCCAAAGTTAACAAGCCAATTTGATCTCTGTGCAGCAACTCCACTTTATTCCCAACAGCAGCTAACATGCGCTTCACCTGATGATATTTGCCTTCTTGAATCGTCAGATAAATTTCGTTTTCACAGATTCGCTCAGCAACCGCAGGTAAGGTAAGAGAAGATTCACCGTTCAATAAAACGCCTTCTTCTAACTGTTTTAAATTATCATCACTGATTGGGCTCACCAACGTCATGCGATAGCGCTTACCGCAAGCATTTCGTGGTGATGTAATGCGATGCAACCATTGTCCGTCTGTCGTCAATAGCAATAAGCCCGTTGTATCTTTATCCAATCGCCCGACAATATTTAATGACTGCCCTAAATGAGAAGGCAATAAATCCAATACCACAGGATGATCAGAATCTTGATTAGCACACACGTAACCAGCTGGTTTATGCATCAAGTAATAACCTTCAGAAGGCCAAGCCAAAGGCATATCATCTAGGCAGATAACATCCCCTTCTTTTACGGTGTAATTCGCTTTTTTAATAACATCGCCGTTCACCGTAACACGGCCTTTTGATGCGGCAATTTTCGCTGCTTTTCGAGCCAACTCTGTTACATGGGATAAATAAAAATCAAGTCTCAAGGGTATCGCCTATTACTATATTTAGGTTAAGAAAACACTTCGTGGGTAGTTTCAATTTCTTTATAAAAAAACGTCGAATTGTGCAGCATTCCATTCGCGCTGCGTGTATAGCCAGGCACTTCACCAAACGGAATATAGCCCATATTCACGTACATATCATGGGCGATATCGTCACTGCGAACTTCAAGAATAAGCAGCTGTCGTTGCATTGCCGCGGCGACACGTTCAACACCTTGCATCAAGGTGCCACCCAAACCGTTTTCACGGGCTTGCGTATGAACCATGAGTTTTTCAACATCACAACGATGTAAGGCATTAGCCTTCGGAGACATGGCAATTTGCACACTGCCAACGACTTTATCGTCTTCACGAACCAATAAAACTTGGCGGGCATTTTCTTGTAGATCGTCATTCACAGACAACCAATAGGCTTTTGCTTCAGGCTCGCTCATCGGCGGTAAAAAACCAATCGGAGCACCGGAATCCACAGCGTCACATAATAACTCGATAAGGTCATCTAGGTAGGGATTAAGATTGTCTACTTTCAGTAACTCCAAACTCATTTCCTCAGTCTTTTGATTGGCGTAATCATACAGGAGAGGCGAAAACTTAGGAAACGGATCTTTAGTCACAAAGTTGTTTGTCGGAATTTATGCGACAAACCTAACCCGCTGCCATTCAGTTACTTTGCAGTACATTAGAAGTGTTCAGAGAGTTGTTTAAGCTTAATATCCGCAATGTCGTATTTTTATCGAAGTATTCGGCGACAGGAGGAACGACAACTGTTCTCATATTTGCGTTGATCGCTGCCATGATGCCAAAAACAGAGTATTCAACTGCTATGCATGCTGAAGGTTCAACATTAAGCTTCTTAACGGTCGATAAATATACCGCAGGGTCAGATTTTCCCTGTATTTCATGCTCTGAAGAAGAAACTGCATGAAAGTAATGAGCTATATCGAGTTGTTCCCAAACGACAGGTATTAATCTAGCTGGAGCATTTGTCGCCAAACCTATTTTAAGCGCTTTGTTTTGAAAAAATCGAGCGCCGTTTTAACACCTTCCATTGCTATGCCTTCGGCATGCGACATGATCAACCACATCAGTCTCAACTTATTCTGAACTTCACCTCGACCAAGAGGATAAGTTATACCAAAACCCGGCCACTTCTCGCATCGTCATCGAAGCAGTTTGAAAGGAAAGCTCGTCTGTCACGTCAACCCAAAAAGATGAAAAAACGAACCTCTCAGCCTCTTTCCACATAGGCTCTGAATCGATCAAAATCCCATCCATATCAAATATTACGGCTTCTATCATATTGGGCTTGTTTAACTTTCTCTATAAAACGGCGCAAGATATATCTAGTGATCTATCGACAGATTTTTGACTTCAATAAACCACTTAGGCTGCATGTCATCAAAATCGATTCGCACATTCGATGGTAAATAACTTGCTGAGTCCAAAACAAAACCTTGCCCATCAACACGCTTAAAAACCACCCAATGCCAAAAAGCTTTCCCTCCTTCGTAATGATGTTTAATGGATAAAAGCGCAAGATCAGGCAGTTTTTCCCATGCCTCAAATGGAACCTCTACAGAAGAAGTCGACACCTCAAATTTAGCCAGCATGTTTCGTACATATTGTGTGTCAGACCAGAGCGATTCGTCTTCTGCAAATATACCTATGTCATTGGCAATCGCCTTCATTTCTGAATAAGTCTTACCAAGTATATTGGCGACTGATGCGATACCACATCCTGTTTTTTCTTCTTGGATAACAGCTTTCAATTAAGTTCTCTCTAAATTTATGACGCCACGCCTACTGAAACATGAATCAACTTGATTGCGTTTGTTCGGGGGAGATTTGTTATGAATCTTACAAATCACCCACCTTCACATGTCCCTTAACACTTTGATGTACAACTCGTAAAAGTGGAGGCGAGGCCAAAGCGCTTACAAGTCCTAAGCCTTGTCTTGTTATACCTTTAACAACCTTCTAATACCTTCGATTGTAAGAGCTGAGACCAATGCCCATTCTAGGCTACTAGATAGGTAGTAAACTACAAAATCGACGGATAAATTGAACACTAACCAAGAGAAGTCATAAACTCTGCGTAGAGCCATTAATTGGGAAAAGACCTCTTTTCTGGCTCTAAATCTTGTTCTCGTGCAGTGTTATATCGTTTATAAATGGCTCACCGACAGGGCTAAGTAGAAGATACTGGTAATAATATTTGCAATACAACGGTTCAATAATTTGAGGTCGCAAAAAATTAGTAATTAGACCCGAAGGTATATGCAAAGATAGATGTAACTCACTACCATATTTATCACTATCTTCTTTTTGATATTTACCAGATGGTGGGACAGATGCTGTAGTAACAATACTTTCAATTAACTCGAACCCCACCACTAGCTCTATTAAAGTAAGCCACAACCATTTAATCAAAGATATATGATTTTTTAGCCTGTCATTTCTTCGAAAGACTGCACCAATATAGCTTTTTTTCGTATGCGCTGGTCTTGTCTATTACTCGATAATCAGTCATAGGTATAACACCTTTAATAGGCCACATTTACATTCACACATTTCCTAGACCTTCCTCTCCCCTATAAACCTCTGATTTTAAATCAGCGGATAAAGTCGCCAGAAAAGACTAAATTTATATAAATAAACATACGTATTATTCGTTTTATTCACAGTTTACTATTTATGCTGCGTGTTCTATTACTGTTTGATACTAAAACGCTTTTTTCTTTTCTACCAATGCAAGTCGTATTTTTCGGGCTAAAGCCCAGACCTACAAACAAAAAAGCGACTCAATTGAGTCGCTTTTAAAGAACCGTTGGAATGTTTACACGTTACCCATGTAACGTCCCGGTTTATGGTTAACCGCAATGATCATATTTAGCGCAACAGCGCCAACAATAGAGATAGCGATTAAGGTGTAATCAACAACGAAAATAGACAATAGAACAATAATACAGTCGACTACCATCTGAAATTTCCCCATTGAAACGCCGTATTTTTCTGCAACATAACGGGCAAGAATATTGATGCCACCCAAGCTTGCGTTATGACGAAACAACATCAAAAAGCCAACGCCAATTAAAGAACCACCAACAATACTGGCATAAATTGGGTTCACACTTTCAAAGGAAATCATCATGGCGGTTAAATCGGAAAATGCCGATAAACAAAACACGGCAAAGAATGTTTTCAGCGTGAATTCCCAACCAAAGTGAATAATGGCTAGTGCGTAGAAAGGTAAGTTAATAAGGAAAAACGCCTGACCAAAACTAATCGTTGTGGAATATTGAATTAGAAAGGCCAAACCTGCCGATCCACCAGATAGCAAGCCCGTTTGAATGAAAAGGTTTACACCTAACGAAATAATTAACGTCCCAAGAATCATAGCTTGGGCATCTTCAAGGCGAGTATGTTTTTGTGATTTCTTTGCATCTACTGTCGACATGAATATCTCTTTGGCTTAAATAAAAGATGAGGAATTATGATGGCGTGGATTCTAGAGAAAAAGCCACGCCAGACCAATATCTAACCAAAAAGCATTTTTTCATTGTTTCTTTAAAAGTGTCTTATTTTCTATACACTTTTGGTGAGCAAATGCAGAAGATGACTTTGCCAATAACCCGTCGAGCCGACACCCAGCCAATTCGTTCTGATTGCATACTTTTATCATTCTCACCACCTAACCAAAGCTGGCCATCTGGTGCGATATGTAAGACTTTTTTGACGATAAAGCCATAAAGCGCATGATCGACCACCACAAGGTGACCGACCTTAAGCTTTTTGTACCAGCGACTGGTAAAAACAAAATCACCATCCTGTAATCTAGGAGACATACTCTCCCCTTGTACTTTAATTAGATTCAGCATTTTGCCTCCTTTCTTATCAGTGTCATTTGTTTAAACCAACCACAACCTAATCTTTCAGATCAGGGTAAACCACTGTTAATAATGGCGGATAAGGGCAAGTCGCACGGTATGTCGCTACGCCTTTCGTTAACCAGAAAGCATCGGCAAATTGGTTAACAAGTTCAACTAGCTTTTCACCTTCTTCACGATCAATGCCTTGCTTACATTTTGAAGCTTGCAACATGATAGAGTGAGTTAAGTCATGGATTGTTGGCACTTGCTCAAATTGTGGCGCTTTAAAGTAATCACCCCAAATGATTCGCACGGCTTCTTTTACTTCTGTGCAAGCCGCTTCTTTTTCGGTTACTAGACGAGAAATCTGTGCGAAACCTGCAACATCAAGCGGCCCTTTGTCTTCTACTTCTTTGATCAAGTCCAATAGACGCACACAGCTTAATGCTGCTAGTTGCGCTGTGGATGGGTCGTACATTTTACAAGGAATATCACAATGAGCTTGCGCGGTTTTAAAACCAATTACCTTGTCTAGAGCCTTAACAAAACTGTGCATCATAACTTAGTCCTCTTTGTTCGAGCCTTTACGGCGTGTATGTTGTTGAAAAGCGACAACAGCACCAAGAATGACACTCCCAACGGCTAAAATAGTCATTAAGTGGATAAATCCACTCATCCAATGGGAGTGATCATGGCCTGGATGAGCTTGCGCAATCTGGCTAACTGCAAGGCAGAAAGTAACAAATAAGCTAGTAACAATAGATTTCATATAAGTATCCTTATGAGTTTTACGAAATGGGCTAAATCGAATTTGACTAGTTAGTGTTGAACCATACCTTTTGCGCTGGAAACAGCATGAGACAAAGCACGCATGAGTGTTTTGCTTTGCGCTGAAACACTTTTTCCGTGACTCTGAGCAAACAACTCCCACTCAAAACGTATGTGTGTTGCTGTTCTCATAATCAGATGTCTTTGCTCATCATCCATGTCTGGACGCACCATGATGGCTTGTAAAAAATTAACGGCGTTTTCAAACTGTGTATTCGCTGAAATGAAGTCACCTAACGCGGTATAAGATTCAGCAATATTCAAGAAACTCACGGCAGCGGCAGCAACCGCAGACTCTGCATCACGATGGAAGTCATCATCAAAACTCTTCTCCGCTTGCATCAATGCTTCTCGATTTAACTCTACGGCATCAGAAAAAGCATGATTTGAATAAGCTCGATTTGCTTGCCTTGTTAAACGCTCCCAGTTCTGCATAACGCTCTCCTCGAATATGATGAATATCACTTTTTAAATCTAATGAGAATCATTATTATATAAAGAAAGGATAAAATCCAGCTATTTGAGAATAAATCTCATTAAAATATAGATAAATCAAAAAGCAACACAGAAACAAAAATGGCCGCACTAATGCGACCATACTGTAGAAAGAGTTAGAGATATCAGAAGCCGATTAAAAAACGGTAAGTATTACCATTCGATGCCGACTTGAGCTTTCACACCATTAGCAAAAGCATGACGCTCATTGCCAATTTTGCTGTGTGTATCAACGCTGTCTAACAATACTCTAGGCGCTGTACGGCCCGTCATCATGACATTCTGATGTTTAGGACGAGCCGCTAAAGCCGCCACTAAATCATCTTCATTCAGATAACCGTATTTGTACATGTAGGTTATTTCATCTAACAAAATGAAATGAATACTTGAGTCAGATAACATTCTCTTTGCTAAACCCCAAGCTTGCTCTGCGGCTTCTTTTTCCAATTCTGGATTACGAGTTTCCCAAGTAAAACCGTGCCCCATAACGTGAAAATCTACTAAAGGGTGTTCACCAAAAAACAATTGTTCACCCGTTGCTTTTCGACCTTTGATAAACTGAATCACACCACATTTTTGTCCATGACCCAAAGCTCGCGCCATAGTGCCGAAACCACTTGAGCTTTTACCTTTACCATTTCCTGTCAACAAAATCGTCACGCCACGCTCTTCCTTCGCGGCAGCAATACGTTGATCCACAACGGCCTTTTTCTTTAACAAACGGGCTTCGTTTTTATCCAAAGCGTCTTGATCAGTGTTTGAGGTTGTTGCTTTCGTCATCTGTTCTTTGCTCATGATGTATCTCTTTTTTATAGAGTAACCAACTTGGGTAATACAAATCTTTATGTATAGCGAATACCCTCAGTATAAAGATTAAAGACACCGCGTAAATGGAGTTAAATTCATGTGAAGGTATGTTTTTTTGAAGTAGGACATACAGAAAAGCCCCCAAAAAAGCCGGTGTTGCATAAAACTCTCGACCTAATACCAAAGGCGGACGATGACTTAAAACATCACGAATGATACCACCAGCAACACCAGTGATGATTCCCATGGTGATAGCAATCGGAGAAGCAAAACCAAGCATCAACACCTTTTCTGTTGCCACAACTGTAAAGAGAGCAAGACCAAAAGAGTCCGCGTAGTGAAAAACCTTTTGGCGATCATTCATAAAGCGCACGCCAAAAAAGGCCAAAACAGAAGACGCAAACGCGATCCATAAATACGAGGTATCCGCGACCCAATAAACAGTCTCGACAGATAAAATCGTGTCTCGAATGGTTCCACCGCCAAGCGACGCCACCATTCCAAGAAACACCACACTGATAATATCCATGTCTTTTTTACCAGACGAAATAACACCCGTGATTGCAAAAGCGGCAATACCAAACATACCCAAAAGATATAGTAACATTCTGTATTTTGTCTCAATAAAACCAAAGATAACTTGGCGAGTGCCAAACCTTATACTGTCACCCAATCGCCAGCGCCAAGACGCTTTAAGGTGACATAATTCCCTTGCACCATAAATTCCGTCAGGCTGGTAAAGCCAACATCAATACGGTGAGCTTGAGCAAGAGGCCACTGGCACAATAAACTCACTAACACCTTAATCACACCGGAATGAGCAACTAATACACAGTTTTGCATTGGCTCATCTTTAATCGACAACCACCAACACCAAACGCGATCAGCAACAACTTGAAGCGACTCACCATTATAAGGCGCGCCGTTAACAATATCTTTCATCCAGGCGTCTATTTCTTGTTTGGAAATATCTTGCCAGCAACGCCCTTCCCAATCACCAAAGTCCAACTCTTTCAGAGCAGACACTGGCTGAGAATAGCCACCACTAACATACTCCCCCAATTGAGCCGCTCGACTCAATGGACTGTGATAGCAAACATTTGAAGTATCCGAGAAATCCAATGAAAGAGATTTTACTAAAGCATCTGCGCCGTCTTCCCAACCTGCAGCCAATGGCACATCCATATCGCCATAACACAGACCTTTTTCCACATCTGGCTTTGGGTGACGGATTAAAAACAGTTTCACGAATAAGATACCAGCAAACAAATGATGACTAAAATCTCACCAATCTGCTCACTTGCTCCTAAGGTGTCACCATTAAAACCTTCTATTTTCTTCTGCAAATACATGCGCAAGAAAACTATCACACCTACAGTAATAAGCAGGGTTGTAAGCAGAGCAACCACATTGAACGCCAACAAACCAATCACCAAGCAAGGTACTAAGGCAATCGTCCAATGAATCGGGCTGAGTTTCGCAATCATTCCAGATGCTTTACTCTTGCCCTGCGTTACATAATCCAGCGTACTCATTAACATTAACGGCATAATCCGCGCTAAAACATGCACGATGCACCAAGCGCTTAAAGTATAAATAAAACCTAAGAAGGATTTAGGAATAACGTCCAGAAGCTCGCTCAACAGTAACCATTTAATCGTGAGAGAAAACCAGATAGATAAAGCAGCGTAACTGCCAATCCGCGAATCTTTCATAATGGTCAGACGTTTTTCTTTGTCCCAACCGCCAATCAAGCCATCACAAGCATCCATCAAACCATCTTCATGAAATCCACCTGTCAGCAGCACGGCAGTCAGCAGCATTAAAATTGCTTGCAAAGAAGAAGACCAATCAAACCAAAGCGGCCAAGCACTGATTAAAGCTACAACGATACCAATCCATGGTAAAAAGCACACAGGTGAAATGTGCTTTATATCATTACTCCAATCCACTTTAAGAGGGATTCGAGTATAAGTAACAAGACTGCGTTTAAAGCCTTGCCAATAAGGATTCAACATAGTTATTTTCATCTTATACTTTCTCCTATTGATCTATCAGAGTCTGGGGAAACAATGCGTCAATAGGCTATTTTGAATCGCTTACACCAGCACTTTCAAAACTCGCCATTTTATTCAAAAACACACAAGCACTCTGAATCAAAGGGTAAGCCAAGATAGCACCAGAACCTTCACCTAGACGTAAGTTCAAGGACAAAACAGGCAAAGCATCAAAATGCTCAAGCAAAGAACGGTGAGCCTGTTCGTTTGATTGATGGGCAAAAACGGCAAAATCACGCACGTTCGGTGCAACCTTTTGAGCGAACAATAAAGCAACCGTACAGATAAAACCGTCAACAACAAAGGCCGTTTGACGCTCAGCTGAACGCAACATAGCACCCGCCATCGCCAATATTTCAAAGCCGCCAACTTGCTCCGCTAACGTCTGCGCACTCCAATCCTCCATAGACTGACCCGTCGCTTGCTCCGCGCGTTTCAAAGATTGCTCAATAATAGAAGCTTTATGAGACACGCCCGCTGAATCTAAACCTGTTCCGCGCCCAGTACTTTCCGAAGCACTCATGCCGACCAAAGCCGCCATCATGCAAGACGATACACAAGTATTGCCGATGCCCATCTCGCCAAACATTAGCAAGTTCACGCCGTTATCAAGCGCAAGATCCGCTTCGTCCACACCCGCTTGAATCGCCTGAGCTGCTTCTTCCAATGTCATCGCCGCTTCTTGGCTGAAGTCTTTGGAAGCCATAGCCACTTTGCGCGCGCCCAATAAAGGATGCTCGTCTAACTTGGCGTTAACACCCACATCGACAACACGTAAAGGTACATTATGTTGATCACAAAATACGCTAACCGCAGCGCCGCCCATTAAGAAGTTCATCACCATTTGTGGTGTTACTTCTTGAGGAAATAAGCTAATGCCTTGTGCGACAACACCGTGGTCTGCTGCAAAGACAATCATTTTTGCTTTAGAAACATCTGGCGTTAGACTGTTCTGAATTTTACCTAATTGAAAAGCCAGATTTTCTAATTCACCCAACGCACCTAACGGTTTGGTTTTGGTATCGATTTTTTGCTGTAACTCAACTTCAATGGAAGACGAAGGTGATTGAATCGTAAAACTTGGAAACACGAAAACTCCTTATCCTTGTGCTTTCGAAGCACGTTGACGCACTACTTCATAAAGACAAACGCCCGTTGCAACAGAAACGTTCAGGCTTGAAACAACACCCGCCATTGGTAACTTAACAAGATAATCACATTGTTCTCTGGTTAAACGACGCATACCTTCGCCTTCTGCTCCCATGACGATCGCAGTACCAATAGTGAAATCTTGTTCATAAACCGTTTGCGTTGCTTCACCCGCCGTACCAAAAATCCAAACCCCTTGGTCTTGGAGTTTTTTCATCGTGCGAGCTAAGTTTGTGACAGAGAAAACAGGCATGCTTTCCGCTGCACCGCAGGCAACTTTACTTACTGTCGCATTCAATGGCGCGGAATTGTCTTTTGGCATAACAACCGCATGAGCGCCTGCTGCATCAGCACTTCGTAAACAAGCACCTAAATTATGCGGATCGGTAACGCCGTCTAGAATAATAATCAGAGGGTTTTCTTCTAAACCCGCAACCAAGGTATGCAAATCTGCTTCGTTACCGGCTTTTGTCATTGTGGTAAAAGCCACAACACCTTGGTGTACAACGCGGTCTTTATTCTTAGTGAACAACTGGTCGATATCACGACGTGGAACAATGCTGTAACGCACTTTATTGGTTTTACAAAGCTGCACCAAACGCTGATTTTTCTTATCATCTCGGCCTTCTTGAAAACGCACTTCTTTCACGCGTTCAGGCTGTTGAGTTAACGCATTTTCCACGGCATGAATGCCGTATATCCATTCTAAATCTGACATTATTTACTCTATTCTTTTATGTATCGTATTTGGTACAGCTAATTAATCTTTCGCTTTTGACTTAGCGTTGCTCTTTTTTGGCTTCTTCGACTTCTTCGCTTTTTTAGCTGTAGAAGAAGCAGGTTTGCTCGAGGAGGAAGCCGATGCGGATTTCTTCTGACGAATACGCTTACCTTTAGAAACAGGAGGGCGGCGCTTTTTCTTCGCTTTGCCGTTCGACTCTTTAGAATCTTTATCTGATTCAGCTTTCGCATCAGCACCTTTTACAGAGCTTTTCGGCTTAGAACGGCCGCCCAACTCAATAGGAGGCAATTGGGCCAATTGCATTTCCAACTCGGTTTGGTCGTTACGCTCAACCTTCTTACGAGCTCTTGGTGCTGTGTCATCTAGGCTCAAATCGATCTTACGCTGTTCCAAATTCACACTCGAAACACGTACTTTCAACGAATCACCAAGACGGAAAACACGCCCTGTACGCTCGCCGACAATCGCTTGATGCTCAATATCATGAACAAAATAATCTTGCCCAAGACCAGAAATATGCACCAAACCATCAACGAATAGGCCTTGTAACTCAACAAACAAACCGAACGAAGTCACCGCAGTCACAACACCATCAAAAGGTTCGCCAAGATGTTGTTCAACGTACTGACATTTCAACCATGCTTCCACGTCACGAGTCGCTTCATCGGCACGACGTTCGGTAACAGAACAAGAGTCACCGAAGCCGTCCATATCCGCATGTTCGTAGCCGTATATTTTACGTTTTTTAAGCTCTGGGCTGCCTTTTACTCGATGAACCTGACGCACAACAGGACGACCTTCACCACGAATTAAATAACGAATCGCACGATGTACTAACAAGTCAGGATAACGACGAATAGGCGAAGTAAAGTGTGTGTAGGCTTCATAATTCAAGCCAAAATGCCCCATGTTATCTGCTTGATAAACGGCCTGAGACATAGACCGAAGCATCATAGTTTGAATACTACGAGCATCCGGACGATCTTTAATCGCTTCGGACAACATAGCGTAATCGGCTGGTGTCGGCTTAGCGCCACCAGTTAATTCCAAACCAAGCAAGCCAAGATAAGTACGCAAGGTTAGCAAGCGATCATCTTTTGGCCCTTCGTGAACTCGGAATAACGCAGGCAAATCAGACTTAATCAAAAGCTCCGCCGTTGCTACATTGGCACACAACATACATTCTTCAATCAGCTTATGAGCGTCATTGCGTTCTACTGGAACAATGTGTTCGATCTTAGAGTTTTCATCAAACACCATGCGAGTTTCGACAGTGTCGAACTCCATTGCACCACGCTCATCACGAGCGCCTTTTAATGTGTGGTATAGACCATTTAAGTCGTCGATGTGAGAAATAATCGACTTGTAGCGTTCGCGCAACTCTAAACCTTGTTCTTCTGGTTCAGCAGCGATCATTTTAGCGACTTTAGAATAGGTCAAACGAGCGTGTGAACGGATCAAACCTTCATAGAATTTGAAGCCGCGCATCTTGCCCCTGGAAGTCAAAGAGATTTCCGCGACCATCGCCAAACGGTCAACGTCTGGGTTCAATGAACACAAACCGTTCGACAAGACTTCTGGCAACATTGGAATAACGCGTCCAGGAAAGTAAACCGAGTTACCACGAACAATCGCTTCTTCATCCAATGGCGAATCTTTTTTCACATAATGCGAAACATCGGCAATGGCAACAAACAGCTTCCAACCGCCCGGTGTTTTTTCACAATACACCGCATCGTCAAAATCACGCGCGTCTTCGCCATCAATCGTGACAAATGGCGTATCGCGTAAATCCACTCGATTCGCTTTGTCTTCTTCTGCCACTTCCGCAACAAAGTTTTTAATCTGCTTTTCAACCGCTGCAGGCCACTCATTCGGAATTTCGTAGCGGTGCATAGCAACTTCGATCTCAACGCCAGGCGCCATAAAGTCGCCTAAGATCTTTTTCACAAGACCTTGAGCAGGTTTACCACGCTCTGCATAAGAGACAATCTCAGCTAAAACATATTGGCCGTGAGTTGGCGCCAAACCAGAATCTGTGGTGATTTGAATGTCTTGGGCGATACGTGGATTTTCTGGTGTAACAAAAGCCGTACCGCTTTCCAAATAGTAACGACCAACCATTTGAGTGTGTTTACGTTCTAACACCTCAACCACAACACCATCTAAACGACCTTTTACGCTACGACCAGAAAGGCGCACTTTGACCTTGTCGCCGTCCATCACATTTTGCATTTGACGGGCAGACAAGAAAATATCATCGTCACTTGGACGCAATAAGAAACCGTGGCCTTCTTTGTTTCCTTGCACGTAACCTTCGATCAGCTCACTTTCTAAAAGTGGCTTATATTCGTCGTTACGATTGCTGGTTAACTGGTTATCACGACACATGGCGATCAAGCGGCGGCGAAGGGCTTCTATTTCGTCTTCACCGGTAAGTGCGAATTTTTCACATAGATCAAGGTGCCCAATGCTTGTATTTTGGCTGGCTAGAAACTCTAGAATAAATTCGCGGCTTGGTACTGGGTTGTCGTACTTAGACGCTTCTCGTTGCATGTGTGGGTCGTTAATTTTTTTATTACTCAATGTATAGTTATCCTTGGTTTCTCGATAAGACGTCTCTCTTTTATACAATTCAAATATGAACATCTTATTATTTAGAACATCTGCCTCATTTGGTGATCTCTTACCCCAAACCTCTGACACGTTCAATTAGTCAACATTATAGAGCATTCTGATTAAATACTCTCCAAGTTAGCAAAGCACTTAGCCTTATCTTCATCTTTTATGATGAGTTATTTTGTAATTACACAACAAAAAGATCGATTTGCCCGATATTTCAGGCTTTTTTGACCTGATGCCTTAACCTCTTGTCTTGATAAATTGACTTTTACACAAGTCTTTTGCGGTATTTTTCACCCAAAACAGGCCATTAATCGAATTATTCGATAGATCAGCTACCCATAATTATTGCCTGTGACGCACTAAATTCATCTCCGCCATGACTTTGGTGGAAATTTCCTCCACAGAAAGCTTCGTTGAGTTTAAAAATGGAACCCGTTCTTGCCGATAAATAGATTCCACCTCATCCACTTCATAACGACATTGTCGAGCGGAAGCGTATTTGCTCGACGCCATTCTTCCGGTGCGGATTTCATGTAAGCGTTGAGCATCGATCGTCAAACCAAACAGTTTTTTCTTGTGCGATTTTAAAACTTTAGGCAAGCCAGAAGAAGAAAAGTCATCTTCAGTGATCGGATAGTTCGCTGCCTTAATTCCATATTGCATCGCCAAATACAAACTGGTTGGCGTTTTTCCAGAACGAGATACTCCAAGCAGAATAATATCGGCTTCTTGGAAATTCTTAACAGACACGCCGTCATCATTCGCCAAAGCATAATTAATGGCATCTATACGGCCATCGTAAACGCCCTCTTTCATACTATGGGCTTTTTGCGCCGTGGGCTGTGCTTTTACACCCAGCGCCTGCTCAATCGGTGACAACAAATCACCAAATAAGTTGTAGCAATGACAGTTGCAAGATTGAATAATCTCACGAATTTCCACATCAGAAATAGTATAAAAAACCAACAAAGCCAAGCCTTGCTCAACTTCCAAATCTATCTGTTGCTTCAAACCATTTGCCTGATCTTCTGTCACTAAAAACGGCACACTTTGGGTTTCCACAGCCACATCAAAAAACGACAACATCGCCGAGCCAAACACCTCAGCAGTAATCGCTGTTCCATCTGAAACAAAATACACTTTCATCCGTTTTTACCTGTTTTGTTGTTATCTAACGACATTTATTTTTTCGATTGAAATAAAACAACATCGAATAATCGATTTTATTCAAAGCAACGCCTCTACATACAATGACCCCAGACATAGCGTTTTGACAAGTATCAATATTGCCTAGAAATGCGATCCAACATCTAGGCTATTAACTTCTAGTAATGAGCGCTTAATGTCTCGTTGGCAAACCAGCCAAATAAAACAAACTTATAACAACGACCGGAGTCCTTTGTGAGCAAATTTGTTAAGTGGTTTAAAGATCTTCGTTTAGAAGATGTCGGTGAAGTTGGTGGTAAAAACGCCTCTTTGGGAGAAATGATTTCTAACCTGACAGACCTTGGTATTCAAGTACCTAATGGTTTCGCGACCACTTCCTATGCATATCAAAGCTTCTTAGCAGAAAGCGGCCTAAACGATAAAATCCACGATACACTCAATACACTTGATGTGGACGACGTACAGGCACTTGCCAAAACAGGCCAGCAAATTCGAACATGGATTGAAGAAGCTCATTTTTCGGCTGAATTCGACCAAGAAATTGAAGCCGCCTTCGCCCTATTGTGTGATGACAACATCAGCGACACATCTTTCGCGGTACGCTCATCTGCGACGGCGGAAGATTTACCAGACGCTTCCTTTGCTGGCCAACAAGAAACCTACTTAAATGTCGTTGGCCTAGATGATATCAAGGCATCCATCAAGCGTGTGTTTGCGTCTTTGTTTAATGATCGTGCGATTTCATACCGCGTTCACCAAGGCTTTGAGCATCAGGGCGTGTCATTGTCTGCTGGCATCCAAAAAATGGTACGCAGTGACATTGGTGCATCTGGCGTTTTATTTACCCTAGACACAGAATCTGGCTTTGATGAAGTGGTCTTCATTACAGCCGCTTACGGCTTGGGCGAAATGGTCGTGCAAGGCACGGTAAACCCAGACGAATACTATGTTCACAAACCAACCCTTGCGGCAAATCGCCCGTCGGTTGTGCGCAAGAGCCTTGGCAGTAAAGCCCAAAAAATGGAATACGCCGAGGTTGGCAGCGATGACGAATTTGTCAAAATCGTTCCCGTTGCGTTGAATGACCAAAATCGCTTTGCACTTACCAACGACGAAATCCAAAACCTTGCTCGACAAGCTTGCATCATCGAAGACCATTACAAACGTCCGATGGACATTGAATGGGCGAAAGATGGCATCGACGGAAAAATTTACATCGTTCAAGCACGACCAGAAACGGTTCGTAGCCAAGGCAATACCCAAAGCATGGAGCGTTACAACCTGAAAACAACTTCTCAAGTACTGATGACTGGCCGCGCTATTGGTCACAAAATCGGCACAGGTGAAGTGAAAGTTCTGTCTTCGATTGCAGAGATGGATCGCATCCAACCGGGCGATATATTAGTTACTGACATTACCGATCCAGATTGGGAGCCTATCATGAAACGTGCATCTGCGATTGTCACGAATCGTGGTGGGCGAACTTGTCATGCGGCCATCATTGCTCGTGAACTTGGTATTCCAGCGGTGGTTGGCTGTGGCGATGCCACTGAGGTTTTAAAAAACGGACAAAAAGTCACCGTATCTTGTGCTCAAGGTGACATGGGCTTTGTTTACCAAGGTGAATTGCCATTCGATGTCATCACATCGGAAGTGGGCAATATGCCAGAACTGCCAGTTAAAGTCATGATGAACGTAGGTAATCCAAACCGCGCCTTCGATTTCGCCATGCTACCAAACGCAGGCATTGGTTTAGCTCGCTTAGAGTTCATCATCAATCGCATGATCGGCATTCATCCGAAAGCATTGCTTAACTACGCAGATATGACGCCAGCACTCAAAGAAGAAATTGATCACAGAATCGTTGGCTACACAGGTCCAATCGAGTTTTACGTCGACAAACTGGTTGAAGGCGTTGCTACATTGGCTTGCTCTTTCTCGCAAAAGCCCGTCATCGTGCGCTTATCTGACTTTAAATCGAACGAATACCATAACCTTGTTGGCGGCCCTTTGTTCGAGCCAGACGAAGAAAATCCAATGCTTGGTTTTCGTGGTGCGGCTCGTTACATCGACGATTCTTTCCGCGATTGTTTCGCCCTAGAATGTGAAGCCATTCGCCGAGTTCGAAATGAAATGGGATTAACCAACGTGCAAATCATGATTCCATTTGTACGTACATTAGAAGAAGCACAACAGGTAACCGATCTGCTTGCTGAACAAGGTTTAGCTCGTGGCGAGAATGACTTGAAAGTCATCATGATGTGCGAGTTGCCATCGAATGCATTATTAGCGGATGAGTTCCTCCAATACTTCGACGGTTTCTCAATCGGTTCAAACGACTTAACCCAATTAACCCTCGGACTTGACCGCGATTCAGGTTTAATCGCAGACAAATTCGATGAACGAAATCTAGCAGTGAAAAAACTGCTAACGATGGCGATACAAGCTTGCCGTGAACAAGGAAAATACGTGGGAATCTGTGGGCAAGGCCCATCTGACCACGCCGACTTCGCAGATTGGCTTGTGGCTCAGGGCATTGAGAGCATGTCTCTTAATCCTGACACCGTTGTCGAAACCTGGCTGCATCTTGATGAAGTATTGAAATCGACTTCATTAGATCAGAATGCTGTGTAGCAACAGCGCGTGGCTTCCTTAGCTACTCTCTAGTTTATGGCCCTGCACTTGCGGGGCTTTTTTTTACCTAAAACACCTTTCAAAAATGCATTTTTTTGCTCTCAATACCATAAGAATTTGACCTAAATCAAACCACAATGAGTTAAACAGACAATCCCATCAACACGACTTGAGTTGAATCAATGGTCAGGTAAACTGCGCGTTTTTTTCGTCGATCAGTGAGTGCTATGTTTACGCCAGAATTATTGTCTCCAGCCGGTTCATTAAAAAATATGCGTTATGCTTTTGCATACGGCGCCGATGCTGTTTATGCAGGGCAACCGCGCTATTCTCTTCGTGTGCGCAATAATGAATTTGACTTGGAAAAACTGGAAATAGGCATTAACGAAGCTCATAATTTAGGCAAAAAGCTTTATGTGGTGAGTAACATTGCACCCCATAACGCCAAATTAAAAACCTATATTCAAGATTTAGAGCCTGTCATCAAACTCAATCCAAACGCGCTGATCATGTCAGATCCAGGATTGATCATGATGGTTCGAGAAGCTTTTCCAGATCAACAAATTCATCTGTCGGTACAAGCCAATGCGGTGAATTGGGCAACGGTGAAATTTTGGCAGCAACAAGGTATTTCCCGCGTCATCTTATCTCGTGAATTGTCTTTAGATGAAATCGAAGAAATCCGTCTGAAAGTGCCTGATATGGAGCTCGAAGTCTTTGTACATGGGGCTTTGTGTATGGCGTATTCTGGCCGTTGCCTGCTATCTGGTTATATGAACAAACGCGACCCTAACCAAGGCGCTTGTACTAATGCTTGCCGTTGGCAATATAATGCTCACGACGCTAAACAAGACGAGGTCGGACAGATTATCGCCAGCAGCGATTCTTCTACACACTCTCAAACTCAAACCTCTGCAGTACAAATTCAAGAGCCAACGGATCAGCTCTACTTGCTACAAGAGCGTGGTCGCCCCGATGAATACATGCCCGCTTTTGAAGACGAACACGGCACTTACATCATGAATTCAAAAGATTTACGCGCTATTCAACACGTTGATCGTTTAGTGAAAATGGGCATTCATTCGTTAAAAATCGAAGGCCGCACTAAGTCTTTTTACTACTGCGCCAGAACTGCGCAAGTCTATCGTCAAGCAATCAACGATGCTGTTGTAGGAAAAGGCTTCGACAATCAATTGATGAACACTTTGGAAAACCTAGCTCACCGAGGTTATACAGACGGCTTTTTACAACGCCATCGTCATGTGGAAATGCAAAACTATGACACAGGCAACTCCATCAGCGAGCACCAACAATTCGTTGGTGAAGTGATCTCAACTAACAACAACGCTCTCACCCTAGAAGTGAAAAACCGTTTTAGTGTCGGCGACTCATTAGAGCTTATGACACCGAAAGGTAATGTAAATTTTCATTTGGCGGAACTAAACGATAAACAAGGACGAGCCATCGACGTTGCCAAGGGCAGTGGTCACATCGTTAGTATTCCTTGCCCTCAAGGTATCGATGCATCCATGGGAATCTTACTGAGAAACCTCTCGGAAGGGCAAACCACTCGCCAGCCTCATGCAAGCAAAACAGCATAGAGACAAACAATGGCATTATTAATCAATGATCGTTGTATCAACTGCGACATGTGCGAACCAGAATGTCCCAACGAAGCCATTACCATGGGTGCCAAGATTTACCTTATCGATCCAGATAAATGCACAGAGTGTGTTGGTCATTATGACCAACCCACCTGTGTAGCCGTCTGCCCTATCGACTGTGTGAAACCAGACCCAAACAGACGAGAAACCGAAGAAGCCCTATACGAGAAATTCGTTGAGTTACACTTTGATGTTTAATATTCGGACGAAATATTAAACGCTACACAGTACCATTAGGTAGTAGGTAAATTCTGAGCAAGCCATTGTTTGAATTGCGCTTTTGGCAACGCGCCAGACAGACGTGCTACTTCTTTCCCATGGTGAAAGATCATAAGCGTAGGAATCGAACGGATATTATAACCACCAGCAGTCGTTTGATTCTTCTCAGAGTCTAACGTCACAAAACAGGCTTGCGTGGACATTTCTCCTGCTACTTGTTCGAAAATAGGCGCAAACTGTTGACATGGCCCACACCATGAAGCCCAAAAATCCACCACCACAGGCAAAGCATTCTCTGTAATATAACGCCTGAAAATAGCGTCACTTCCCACAATAGAGCGAGTTGCGAGTACAAGGTTACCGCACTTCCCGCATAGCGGCTTATCACTCAATTTCTCTTTTGGCAGACGATTTTTTGTATGGCAACTTTGACAAATTATTTGAATGGGAGAACTTGTCATCTTAAACCTCAGATGCAAAATATTAATGAGTGATATAAAGCACCTGTTAAATTACAACAGGCAGTATCATAGGATGGTGCTCTTTAGACCTGAATTCAAGCCACTTTCCAAACCAACAACATGTTATTTGCTGGCATAGAAATGGTTTCAACAAGCACCATTTTCTCTGCCCATTCAGTTAATTCTGCAATATCACACATTCCACCGTAACCGCCTGCTTTCAAACTTTGGTCAAATTCACGATTGCCTTCACTGGTATATTCACCGTTTACATTCATTGGTCCATACTGACAAAACACGCCACCGGAAGGTAAATTCTCCCCCACTGTTTTCATCATCAACTTTGCTTGATCACGCTGCATGATGTGAGTGGTATTCGCCGTAAATATGCCATCTAAAGGAAGATCCGGCCAATCATTTTTACCAAAGTGAAATTCAAAAGGCGCTATCAGATTGCTTAAACTCGCTTCTTTAATCCATGCATTAATGCTGCCATGGTTTTCCAACATATCACTGGTATTCCAGATTAAATGAGGCAAATGTTTGGCAAAGAACACCGCATGTTGACCTGTGCCAGAGCCTATTTCGAGTACTTGCCGACAATTCTGAAAATGCACAACAAGCTGATCTAAAATAGATTGTTGGTTTCGATCACATGAAGGAGCAAAGTTTTTAGTCATAATAAAAATACCGAGAGAAGATAAGAATCACTTGGAAAATGAGCATCTGAAAAAGTTCCAACAGATACTTGAAAGAAAATAGGATGGCATTAAGCCACCCTATTTATGAGGATTATACTGAAAAAGAAAACAAGCTTAAGCTCTTGTCACTGTTGCTAAAAGTCCGCTTGCCATAACAAAAATGCTACCCATACCACGATTCAGGTTTTTCATGCCTTTTGGGCTTCGAATCAATCGACGGATTTGTTTACCACTCATGGCATACACATACGCAGCGATAAATTCCGTCACGCAAAAAGTTAATCCCATCCAAAAAAACTGCATGACAACAGGCTGATTAAGATCGAGCATTTGAGGGAAAATCGCGGTAAACAATAGAATAGCTTTTGGATTACCAATCGCCACTAAGAACTCCTGACGCATACGAGCAAAATTTCCTCGCTTCGCCTTTGTTCCTTCTTCACTTTCATGTTCTTCAAGCACAATGGCTGCACTGCGCCATGTTTTGATACCCACATAAAATAAGTAAGCAACACCACACAATTTAATCACACTGAACCAAAAAGCAGAAGCCACAATAATTGCTCCTAGCCCCAAAGCGGATACCAGCATCAAAATACTGAAGGCTAAATTTCTCCCAACAACCGCTGTCACCGCCTTTTCTGCTCCGACTTGAATGCCATTATGCATCGCCAAAAAGTTATTCGGACCAGGCCCCAACGAAAGCAACATTAATAAAGGCGCAACCGCCAACCAAACACTGAAAGTCATATTGATTTGATCTCACAAAACAGGAAGCAAAGATGGCTAGAACAACCATAAAAACAGCGCAACTTTACCGCTTAATAAAAAACCTGTCAGCTTATTTTTTTATACGATTCAAAGACGTTGAATGCGAAGATTTTCTTATCTTCAAGATTTGAAAAATTTACGACCTATTTAGCCAATAATTTCAGAATGACGCTCAACATTTTCCGTCATTTTTCCCCAATAGGAGACTTTCACTCTGTTCTGATGATGACCAAAAGCCGCTTTATTTTTGAACTCTTCATACACATCAAAACGAAGAGAACTTATCGGGCTTTCAGTAACGCGAAAATGAATGCATCCAGACTCTTCGAGAGTCAAACGCTTATAGTTAACCAGCTCTGCTTTTACTATTTCAAACTCCGACTCTGAAACGAGAACGAAGCCTTTTAGCGTTACCTTTGACATGAACCCTCTTGAATAACTCGTTTTCAAAACCTATTTAGAGGAGTGCAAACCAAACCTATTTCCTTCTGTATCAAAAGCCATAGAGATAAAACCATATTCATCAATAGACATCTTAGTTTGATTTACCTTACCGCCAGCGCCTTCCACTCTGGCTTCTTCTATAGAGCAGTCTTCACATGCAAAATAGATCAAAGTACTGTTTTGTCCAACAGGAGCGCCATCCATTTTGACCAACGCCCCTGTGGCACCATAACCTTCCATATTAGAAGGAAAAGCGAGCATCTTGATATTCTGATTATTTGGATCACCTAATACTTCTAACTCGACATTTAAAACCGACTCATAAAAGGCTTTTGCTCTCGACAAATCATCTACATAGATTTCGAACCAAGCCACTGGATTCTTCTTCATAATGCGCCCCAACTGTTTTAATGGTTCATTTATTCTAGAAGGCTTTTCTGTCTTCCGACAAAAATGGACACAAAAAAGGCCGCTCAATGAGCGGCCTTTCATTATCATCTCTGGTAAAAGTGATTACAGAGACAAGATTTTTTCACCACGAGCAATTCCTGAAACACCGGTACGAACTACTTCAAGTAAGTGTGTTCCACCAAGTGCTTGTAGGAAGCCGTCTAGTTTGTCGGATTCACCAACGATCTGAACAGTGTAGATAGATGGTGTCATGTCAACAATGTTGCCACGAAAGATGTCTACTGTACGTTTAATCTCAGCACGTTGTGCACCTGTAGCGCGGACTTTAACGAGCATCATTTCACGTTCAATATGTGCGCCTTCGGTCAGGTCTACCAGCTTCACAACGTCAATAAGTTTATTCAATTGCTTAGTGATTTGCTCCACAACTTGATCTGAACCAAACGTTGTCAAAGTCAGACGAGACAAAGTTGGGTCATCTGTTGCTGCTACGTTCAAAGATTCAATGTTAAAGTTTCGTTGAGAAAACAAACCAACAACGCGCGACAAAGCACCAGGCTCGTTTTCCATTAGTACAGAAATAATATGTCGCATAATTAGGTTCGCTCCGTTTTGCTCAAGAACATATCGCGCATTGCACCTCGTGGTACTTGCATTGGATATACATGCTCGTCTGGATCTACATAACAATTAATGAAGACAAGCTGGTCTTCCATTGCAAACGCTTCTTCCATTTTTGCATCTAACTCGTCTTTTCCACGGATCTCTACGTACTTATGACGATAAGCGTCCATCAATACTTTGAAGTCAGGTAATGATTCCATATAAGAATTTGAGTAACGACCCTCATAGTTCATGTCTTGCCATTGGCGAACCATGCCTAAGTAACCATTGTTCAAACATAGAATTTTCACCGGCAAACCGTATTGCAAGCAAGTCGACAGTTCTTGAATGTTCATTTGGATACTGCCTTCACCTGTGACACAAACAACGGTTTCTTTAGGGAAACTCATTTTTACGCCCATAGCCGCAGGAAGACCAAAGCCCATTGTTCCTAAGCCGCCGGAATTGATCCAACGATTTGGCTTGTCGAATTTGTAATATTGCGCTGTAAACATCTGATGCTGACCTACATCAGAAGCCACATAAGCATCACCGTTTGTTGCTCTCCAACAAGCCTCGATAGCCGCTTGTGGTTTGATTTTTTCACTCTCGGTATCGTAACGACCGCCATGAACAGCCCGCCACTCTTCAATTTGTTTCCACCAAGTAGCTAGAGTTTCTTCATTAAGACTTTTACCTGATACCAACGACAGCATTTCTTCTAACACTTGCGTAACTGGTCCAACAATTGGCACATCCGCACGAATCGTTTTAGAAATGGCAGCAGGATCAATATCAATGTGAATGATTTTCGCACCCGGACAGAACTGATCTGGATCATTTGTTACACGGTCATCAAAGCGTGCGCCAACAGCAAGGATCACATCGCTGTGATGCATAGTCATGTTGGCTTCATAACTGCCATGCATACCAAGCATACCGACAAATTGACGGTCTGTTGCAGGGTAGCAACCCAACCCCATTAAGGTATTAGTCACAGGAACATTTAATGATTTTGCAAGATTCACTAATAATTCAGATGCACCGCCCATAATTACGCCGCCACCGGCATAAACAATTGGACGTTTGGCTGCTAGCAGAAGCTCCATGGCTTTTTTGATTTGCCCACTATGACCTTTTGTTGGCGGTACATAAGAACGCAAAGCAACCGTTTCTGGATAAGTGTATTCGTATTTTTCATTTGGCATACACATGTCTTTTGGCACATCAATAACAACAGGACCAGGGCGACCACTCGTTGCGATGTAATAAGCTTTTTTCATGATACTAGGAATTTCAGAAGGATGCTTCACAGTAAAGCTGTGTTTCACGATAGGACGTGACACGCCAACCATGTCTGTTTCTTGGAAAGCATCTTCGCCGATCAGGTAACTCATAACCTGACCACAAATAATTACCATGGGAATGGAATCCATATACGCCGTCGCAATACCAGTTACAGTATTCGTCGCACCAGGACCGGAAGTTACCAGTACGGTTCCTGCCTTACCTGTTGCACGGGCATAACCATCTGCCATGTGAGTTGCCGCTTGTTCATGTCGAACTAAAACATGTTTCACATCTGACTGACGATGCAGGGCATCATAAATGTGTAATGCGGCACCACCTGGATAACCATAAATGTATTCTACTCCCTCATCTTTGAGAAAGCGGGCGATCATTTCACCACCGGATAATAACTCCACCTTGTTACCCTCTATAGTATTTATCTGTCTTATATTTTATGAGTGCGCGTATTGTAACCGCATACGATAGACAGATTAAAGTTGATAGAACGAAGTTTGCTGAACTAACTGAGGTAACTTGTAAAAAAAGCACGCTCAAAATGCAAGAAATCGCAGTTTTTACACTGTCCGCGTGTTTTCGCGAGGGAAAGTAAAAAATAACCGCATTAGGCAATTTTCTACTTGTGTGTTTCAGAATCATTCTGATTGAAATGAGCTAGTGGCTCAAAAAGACTTATCGACGGGGTGTTGTCGATTTTATTAACGGCCAATTTTCCCTGTATCCTGATAACTTGTCAACCGAATGTACGCAAAATAACAATCCATAAAAGCACGATAAAAACTTGCTCTAGGCTAGACTTCATGGTGTCATAATCAAATATTTTATTGAGGAGTTTTATCATGGCGAATGAGCTAAACCAACAACGCATTATTGACGAGTTCTTACGCTGTTTTCGTAAACTACTTATGGATCCTCAACTGGCAGGTGAATTGGTTCGTATTGCCAAAGAAAACATCAATGAGCCAGATGCTTACCAAAAAATTGCTGAGGAAGTCTCTAACCAAACGACCCTGAAAATTCAGGAAAACCATACGGAAGCAGATCGTATGTTCATCAAGCTTCTTATGGATGTCGTCAAAGGAGACGCGTTACTTTACTAAGGCATTCCCTTGTTACCTTCATCTTTTTCCAGCCCCAATGACCTAAAAACTCTCGTCGACGACATAAAAACGTGGGCGCAAGAGTTAGGTTTTGCCGAAGCACGCATTGTAGAACCTGAGTTAAGCCAATATAAAGACGACTATAAAAAGTGGCTTGCTCAGGATTATCACGCTGGCATGGATTATCTTGCCAACCATGGCGATATGCGTTTTCACCCTGAACAACTTCACCCCGGCACGCGCCGTGTTATCTCTTTGCGCATGCACTATTTGCCACAGTCTGTAGAAACGGTTGAACGCTTAAAAACCAAGAACAAAGCTTATGTGGCACGCTATGCATTGGGCCGTGATTATCACAAATTAATTCGTAAACGCTTAACTCAATTAGCCAAGAAAATTGAACAAACGGTTGGTGAACATGGTTATCGTGCTTTTGTCGACAGCGCACCCATTCTAGAAAGACAAATTGCTGAACAAGCGGGTATGGGATGGATTGGTAAAAATACTTTATTACTCACTCCAAAAGCCGGTAGCTGGTTTTTATTAGGCGAAGTGTTCACAAACTTACCACTTCCAGTCGATCCACCGACTCAGACTCGCCATTGTGGAAGCTGTACCGCTTGCTTAACTCAGTGCCCTACCGACGCCTTTGTTGAACCTTGGGTTTTAGATGCGGGCAAATGCATTTCTTATTTAACAATTGAACATTCCGGCCCAATTCCAGAAGAATTAAGAAGTAAAATGGGGAATCGTATTTTTGGTTGTGACGATTGTCAGTTGGTTTGCCCTTGGACAAAATTCGCCAAATACACAGGAGAAGATGACTTTCAGCCAAGACACAATTTGGATTCAGCGGATCTTGTTACTTTATTTAGGTGGGACGAAGCAACTTTCCTAAAAAATACAGAAGGCTCACCTATTCGACGCACAGGTTATGAAAACTGGCAACGCAATATCGCCGTTGCTTTAGGCAATGCGCCTACCAGTGAGCTAACGATTAGTACATTACAAAACGCTCTTTCCACCTCATCTGAGCTGGTAAAAGAGCATGTTATTTGGGCACTTCAGCAACATCAAAGCTCGCTTTAATCTTTTGAAATAACGACAAAAAATAACGCCTATATCCTTCTACATCTTTGCTTAATCAGCCGTTTTTTGCTTTGATAGAAGCTTATATTGTGAGGTATTTTTTTGATAACGGACGCCCTTATCGATCCCTTTGGTCGAAAAATCGATTACTTACGCATTTCGGTCACCGATAAATGTGATTTTCGCTGCACCTACTGCATGGACGAAGACGTGACTTTCCTCTCAAAAGAGCAAGTTTTGTCTTTGGAAGAAATCGTACATGTAGCAAAAACTTTTATTCGTATGGGAACCAAACACATTCGAATTACTGGCGGCGAACCTTTAGTTCGAAAGAATGTACTTTGGGCGTTAGAGCAAATTGCCAATACTGAAGGTTTAGAGGAACTAACCATCACAACCAATGGCTCTCAGCTTTATAAAATGGCACAGAGTCTTTACGACATTGGCGTTTCACGTATCAACATTAGTTTGGATACCTTAAAAGCAGACCGCTTTTTCACCTTAACCAGAAAAGCCAAATTCCAACAAGTTATTAAGGGAATAGAAGCTGCGAGCAAACTCCCTTTCAAACGGTTAAAAATCAACAGCGTCATGATGAAGAATCATAACGATGATGAGCTGTATGATCTCACCAAATTTGCACTAGATCACAACATGGACATCAGTTTCATTGAAGAAATGCCTCTTGGTGTTATTACTGACCACAATCGTGCTGAAACCTATTTATCCAGCGATGATGTTATCGACGCATTAAGCAAGCATTACACATTAACGCCAAGCAATATCAAAACAGGTGGTCCTACTCGCTACTATCACGTTGCTGGATCAAGCCATAAAGTCGGTGTAATTTCACCTCACAGTCATAACTTCTGCGATACCTGTAATCGAGTTCGGCTCACTGTCGAAGGCCGTTTATTACTTTGCTTAGGCAACGAACACTCAAAAGATCTAAAAAGCGTCATTCGCAGCAGCATGCAAAATGACGCATTAGACAGTTCAAAAGAATTAGAGAGCGCCATTATTGAAGCATTGGCACTCAAACCCCAACAACATCATTTCAACCTAAATGAAGCCCCTCAAATATTGCGTTTTATGAGCGCAACAGGAGGCTAAAGAAGGAATCTCATGGCTAAGACACCCACTCCATTTCGTCCATTAAACATCAGCGTGTTAACCGTATCTGACACTCGAACTATTGCCGAAGACACGTCCGGCAATGCACTTATTGAATTACTCACAGAAGCTGGCCACACACTTGCAGAAAGAAAGCTGGTAAAAGACGACGTTTATCAAATGCGTGCGGTTGTTTCCAATTGGATTGCAGATAAAGGCGTTCACGCTGTCTTGATCACTGGCGGCACTGGTTTTTATTCACGAGACAGCACACCGGAAGCCATGACGCCATTATTCGATAAAACCATCGAAGGTTTCGGAGAGTTATTCAGACACATTTCTTATGGCGAAATCGGCACCTCCACGATTCAATCTCGCGCAGTGGCCGGACTAGCAAATCAAACACTTGTTTTTTGTTTACCCGGCTCTACAGGCGCCTGTAAAACAGCTTGGAATGGCATTTTAAAAGAGCAACTTGATGCTTCTCACAGACCTTGTAACTTTGTCAGTATGCTAATCGGGCCTTATGAGTCCGCTCAACACGGGGCTTAATATGTCGACTTTACTCGCCTTCGAAGAAGCACTTAAAGCCATCGAAGACAGCGCAAGCCTGCGTGTTTCAGATGAAGTGATTACTTTGCCTAATGCAACAGGCAGAATCCTCGCTAAAGATATTGTCGCCCATATTTTTGTGCCGCCTTATGACAACAGCGCAATGGATGGCTATTCATTGGCGGCTAAAGACTGGCAAGTAGGCAAAAGCTTTGTGATTAGCCAGCGAATTCCTGCAGGGCAACACCCAACACCTCTTGAGGCAGGTACATGTGCACGTATTTTTACTGGTGCAAGCATTCCTGAAGGTGCGGATACTGTTGTCATGCAAGAAGAGACTCAAACAGTTAACGGTAAAGTTATTTTTAACCAGCAACCGCCGAGCCAAGATAATATTCGTCCAAAAGGCCAAGACATCAAAGCAGGACAAACAGTCGCTAAAGCAGGTCAGAAATTAACGCCGATGCATATTGGCTTGCTTTCCAGTTTAGGTATTACGGAAGTCAGCGTATATAAACCGCTGCGTGTGGGCATACTCACGACCGGAGACGAGCTTATTCCTGCTGGAGAAAACTTAGCACCAGGGCAAATTTTTAACTCGAATGGGCCAATGTTAAACGCTTTGGTCACTCAAGCTGGCCACCTAGTTTCTCAATGCCTTCATGCTGCCGATACACCAGAAGACACAGAAGCAACACTTAAAACCTTAATGGCTTCGTCTGATGTGATTCTATCTTCAGGAGGTGTTTCCGTTGGTGAAGAAGATCATGTAAAAACGGTGCTTGAAAAGCTGGGCACAGTGCATCTATGGAAAATAGCGATTAAACCGGGCAAACCTTTGGTTCATGCTTCGCTTGATGGTATTCCCTTTATTGGTTTACCTGGCAACCCTAGTTCAACACTTGTGACTTTCCACTGGTTTGCAAGGGTGCTACTTTCTGTCTGTTCTGGGCAAGTTGCTAACCGTCCTCAACCTTATTTGGTTGATGCAGGCTTCAACCGTACAAAAATCATCCAGCGAGATGAATTCATACGTGTTGCTATAGGCGATGATGGCTTAGCTTATGCTCATCCACAACAAAGTTCTGGTGCTTTGCTGGCGGCTTGTGAAAGCATAGGCTATCTGCATATTAAAGCCAACACGCCGATTGAATACGGGTGTTCATACTCATTTTATCCCTTCAATGGTTTTTAATTCATCATGCAAACCGAACCAAACGCCTATCAAGTGAAACTCACTAGGCGTTTGTATCACTCAAACATCTATAAAGGCTTGTCTTAATAATCCTCTAAACCAGATATGAGCGGCATCATTTTGAAAACGCTCATGCCAAATCATCGAATAGTCAAATTTTCGTGTTGCGAATGGCAATTCATAGAGAGTCATTTCAGAAGTGCCTTCCACCATATCTTCTGCAAATAGTCGCGGCACAGTGAGCAATAAGTCACTGCCCATTACCATTCTTGCAGCAGGAACAAAGTTGGGTAGATGAACGGCTACATTTCGCTTGTGGCCCATTTTATCCAACTCTCTGTCCACCGCAAAAGACTCTCGACGACCCAATACAACTTGCACATGATTCGCTTCTAAGTAGTTATCCATGGTCAATTCCCCTTGTATAGCAGGATGCCCTTTACGAGCTAAACAAACCATTTTGTCACTTTGCAAACGCATGGCACGGATGCCAGCTGGCGGCTCTTTTGAGAGCACCGAAACAGCAAGGTCAATGTTTATTTGATCCAAATCCATTACCATCTCTTCATTCCAAGACTTCACATCTAGGATCGCGTCTGGTGCTTGTTGGCGGAATTGATCAAGAATTTTAGGTAGCACCGTTAAGGTACCAAAATCTGTGGTTGATAAAACGAATCGTCTCTGGCTGGTATGCGACACAAACTCGCTAGGTTGAATTAGGCTTTCTAAGCCTTTTAGCATTTCTTTTAAAAGCGGCGCTAAAGTTTGTGTTTTAACCGTGGCAGATAAACCGTGGGATGTTCTTGTGAATAAAGGATCGTCAAATACTTCTCTTAAACGGGACAAAGAACGACTCACCGCAGGCTGAGACACCTTAAGCCGAGTCGCTGCTTTTGTCACATTGAGCTCTTCAGTTAATACTTGAAAAACATACAACAAATTCAAATCAATATCAGATAGCTTTATCTCCGACACAGTATCACCTCAACTCATATTGTTATCATTATAACTAAGAATCATAACAAGCTTTTCAAGGTGACACTAACAGAAGCAAAGGTTTAGGCTAATACAGCTCGAATCTCTTCAGATGTCATGCCTAATAAGTACAAAATGCCATCCAAACCAAGATTATTCATTGGGCACGGCGCTTGTTTACGAACCAAAGGTTTCGCGTGCAAAGCAACACCTAACGCAGCATGATTCAACATTAAAAGATCGTTCGCGCCATCACCACAGGCAATGGTTTGGTCCCAGCTCACTTTTTGCTGCTCAACAATATTCGTCAAGAGCAACTTTTTACGCTCGCCATCAACAATTGGCCCCAAGTGCTTACCCGTTAGGGCATTATCTTGAATTTCTAATACGTTAGCGTGCACTTCTGACATGCTATATTCCGCCTGAACTCGATCGGCAAAATAGGTAAAACCACCCGATAAAATAGCAGTATGCCAGCCATAGTAATTCAATACCTTCATCAAAGACGAAATACCATCCATGTGTTGAATTCTCTTGTAAACACCGTCCATCACATCACTACTTAAACCCTTTAAAAGCGCAAGACGCTGGACAAAGCTTTCTACGAAATCAATTTCACCACGCATTGCACTTGCTGTTACTGTTGCTATTTGCTCACCAATGCCAGCATCCACAGCCAATTCATCCATCACTTCAGCTTTAATTAAGGTGGAATCCATATCAAATACCGCAACACCCGCTTTGCGTATATCTAAAAATATGGATTGGAAAATATGATCTACACCCGTTTCATCAGACAAAGCCAACAGTTCAGCTTGCAGAATCGCCTTGTCTGCAACAGAGCCTTGTAACGCGATTTGAATTACTGAGATAAGGTCTTGATCGTCAGTTAATACTTTTGGCGCTCCCGCCAATCCACGCTTACCTAACCATGCGCTAAATTGTTCTAGATATTCAGGGTTCAAAGAACCAATAAGTGTGATACTGGCAGACATAAGCGCTCCTAATTCAATAAGACGCCTACTATAACAAATCGTTTTCTTTTCGCTAAGCACCTGTTCTACTTTAAAGAATTCAGAAAATAGCCGTTATGATGTGTATACTTTAAACATTGTTCTATGAGTTGCCTAAAGGAAGTGAATGGACACCCAACCTAAAACCAGAGTAATTGCTGCATTAATTCATAAAAAACTGAGCGCCACCATTGTTAATGTTGCCGCATTTGTTTCTCTTATGATTCTGACAGTGTGTATTTTTTGGTACACCATGACTCACGCTCTAGGTAATTATTTATCTCAGCAAACTGAGGTCTTAGGTAGTAGTTTAGCCACTCAGGCGGCTTTCAACGCGACACAATCCATCCTGACGAATGACCTATTAAGCTTAAATGTGCTGCTAAATCGATTAGTCGTCGACGACAATATCCTTAGCGCTCGTGTTTATAACAAAAAAGATGAACTCCTTGCAGAAGCCAACAGCGGTTCGGCATCCAGCTTATCTGAGCAAGATCTCCGTCCAAATGAGCAACGCAGAGTGTACAGCTCCAGCATCAAATTCAGAGATGAGATTGTTGGGCACGTTTTAATTACTTTGGATAAAACCCCAGCACAAGCGACACTACAACATCTCAACAACCTATTAATTGGTGTGGCTATTTTCACCAGCGCCATTGCCCTATTATTCGTCACCCTATTAACTCGATGGCTATTTGCTCCGGTTAATCATGCAAAAGAAGCTCTAAACTCCTATCAGCGGGGAGAAAACACATACCCTCTTCCATCGCCAATTTATATAGAAGCAAGAGAATTGTGCGAAACCATTCATCAAGTTCAACAAATGAAGCACTCTAAAAAATCACTTGAGAAAGCCGCTAAAACCAATACAACAGAACAAGACAGTAACCCAAAAACTGAGTCTGTAGTGGAAGCCGAGAAAAAGGCACAATTTGAAATCAACTTCGACGCTATATTTGAAGAATCAAAACAACGCAGCTGCTTGCTTTATTTTAATATTATCAATATTGAAGAATGGCACGAAAATATGACGCCATTACAGGTCGCTAATCTATTAACGCCAATCTACCGTGCAATTTTTCAAGCAAGTGAGGCTTATCAAGGTCAGGTTCATCAATATGAAAATGACTCGGCCATCATACTTTTCAGCGCCATCAACAGTGAAGATAACCTCTACACAAACGCGGTAAGCTCAGCACAGCTCTTCTTAGAGCTCATCGGAAAGTTACTGGAAAACGAATTGTATTCAGACACACCAAAGCTGAATTTCCACCTAGGTCTTCATCAAGGCAACCCACATATCACAACCATGGTAAAAGAAAATGTTTTTGAACCTGAGAAGATTGAAACACTATTGAAGAGTGTTCGTCAGCTTAGCCAATCAGAAAGCATGAACAAGCTTGTTGTCAGTGATGATATTTTCACCTTGTCCTACATTCAAAACAGAGTGTTTACCGGGCTTCCTGAAATCATAGAAGTGGATGACAGCGAAGTATTGGCGTATGAAGTGAAAGGCATGTCAGATAAATACAAAAAACAGATTCAAGCCCATGTAGAAAAAATAACCCATGTAGAGTAAGTTTTAAAATAAAAAACCACATGATGAAAGACTCTAAAAGAATATTCCATCATGTGGTTTTTCGGTTTTAGCTTAGAAAATTAATGATCTAAGCTAATCACATCATCTAAAGAAAGACCTTCTTTATCCATTATTGAACGAAGTTTTCGTAGGGCTTCCACTTGAATTTGACGAACTCGTTCACGAGTTAAACCTATTTCAACACCCACATTTTCAAGTGTGCTTGCTTCATGACCACGTAAGCCAAAGCGACGAGTAATCACATCTCTTTGTTTTTCACTCAACTCATCCAACCAATGTTCGACGCCTTGTAATACATCACCGATTTGTCGTTCCGCTTCAGGGGTTTGCTGATGCTCATCAGCCAAAACATCTACAAGACTCTTATCATTGTTTTCTCCACCAAATGAAGAATCAATAGAACTAACACGCTCATTAAGACGTAACATCTTCTGAACGTCCTCAACAGGACAATCAAGCATAGCCGCAATTTCTTCTGGGCTTGGTTCATGGTCAAGCTTCTGGGTTAGCTCACGAGCTGCTCTTAGGTAGACATTGAGTTCTTTTACCACATGAATAGGCAATCGAATGGTTCTGGTTTGATTCATGATGGCGCGTTCAATGGTTTGACGAATCCACCAAGTAGCATAAGTTGAGAAGCGAAAGCCACGCTCAGGATCAAACTTTTCAACACCTCGAATCAGCCCTAAGTTACCTTCTTCAATAAGATCTAATAACGACAGGCCTCGATTAAGGTAACGACGAGAAATCTTTACAACAAGACGTAGATTACTTTCGATCATACGCTTACGGGCTTTCTCATCCCCTTTTAACGCAAGACGAGCATAGTAAACTTCTTCCTCAGCGGTTAACAGAGGCGAAAAGCCAATCTCGCTCAGATACATCTGAGTCACATCTAAATTTCGTCCGCTATCTGTCTCTGCATATCGAGAGTTAACAGCTGACTCAAATTCTTCATCAATGGCATTTTCATCATAATTATCAACAGACGTATTAAAATCAAAATCTGCTGAACCAATTACTTTTTGAGTTTCCTTTTCTACATTTGCCAATTTCATGTCCCCTCCTTAATTCGCTTACACCGCTTAATTATTTTTTGGGTAAAACACTTACTGGATCTATTGGCTGTCCATCTCGACGCACTTCAAAATGAAGCAAAGGTCGATCCTCACCTTTACCACCAATCACTGCCAAAGAATCACCAGCCTTAATATTCTGTTTTTCCTTAACCAGAATTCTTTCGTTGTAGGCGTATGCACTCAAATAAATATCGTTGTGTTTAACAATGACTAAGTTCCCATATCCTATTAAACCACTGCCAGCATAAACAACCGTACCACTGGCTGCGGCTTTTACCAAAGCTCCCTTTTCTGCTTTGATGTCTATACCTTTACTACTAACACCGGCATTTGAAAACCCTCTTATTACAGACCCATCGACAGGCCACGACCAATCACCTACAGGTTTGTCATCTTTTGTATCTGTAATTGGCTCTCTGACCACGGCTTTAGGTGTACCTGTTGTTGCCGTTTTCGACGGTGTTTTTTTCACTTCTGTAGGAGTTGATGTCCTTGTTTTTGCAGTGCTATTTGATACTTCAGCAATAGCACTCTTAGCACCTGAAAGTTTAATTTTTTGATTAGGGTAAATTACATATGGAGCGTCAATTCGGTTGAATCGCGCCAGTTCTCGATAATCCAAACCGTAGCGGAAAGCTATAGAAAACAAGGTATCCCCGCCTTGCACTCGGTGATATCCAGAAGAAGGAACGGAAGCAACTCGTGCATTATTTGAGGAGTAAGATGCGTTATTTTTATCTGAATAGTGCAGTACTTCATAAGAGCACCCCGTTAATAAAAAGCATAACAAAACCAGCTGATAAAAAATATTTATCCGCTTTATTTCGCCACATTTTTTAAAAGAAACACCTAAGATATTTTTTACCTCAATTATCATTTTCGGTTAAATATTTCTATTTGTCCGAGTTTCGTAAAAATATGTAAGAAATAAGAATCACGCTCAAAAAGCCTACCAAAACAAACAGCACCGGATACGCAAAACTTGTCAAAAAATGAAAATTTGGAACATCCCAAGGTAATACTAAACAATCTTTAAGTGGTATTTTTTTACCAGAAAAAAGCCCCCACTCCGTCACTACTTTCCACGGCCACACCTTTACCAGCGCCCCAAGCATAACACCAGTAAGAGCAGCCAAAGTCATGAACCGCACCCTATTCAGCAAATAATTCAATATTTTAGAGAAGCTTAGCAAGCCAATTAATGCTCCTGCAGAGAAGACACTGATAACAAGTAAGTCAAAACTCTTAATAGCAGACAAAATAAAACCATACATACCCATTATTAACAGTAAAAAGCTCCCTGAAATACCAGGTAAAATCATTGCGCAAATCGCCACCATTCCTGAGAAAAACACCATTGAGAGCGATGTATCAAATTGCGTCGGAACTAATAAGGAAAGACTCATACCAACGCCAGCACCTAGCATCATTATTAAAAAGTGCCGCCAGTTAAACTCCTGTATTTGATTGATAAGTAACTTTGCAGAAGCCAAAATAAGACCAAAGAAAAAACTCCATAAATAACTTGGATAAACATCTAATAAATAGGTTACGAGCCCGGCCAATATAAAAACACTGGTTAAAATCCCACTTCCAAGTAACACTAAAAAAATGCCATCAAAATACAACCAAAGCGCTTTAAAATCTGCCTTTAAAAGCAGTTTTACACTGTCTTTATTCACTCTACTTAACGCTGAAATTAAACGATCATAAACACCTAAAATAAAAGCAATCGTACCACCGGATACACCAGGTACAACATCGGCAGCTCCCATAAGCAAGCCACTCAGATAAATTTTTAGCCCTTTAGGCATGTTCCGTTCCTTCTAGTAAAGGCACAAAGTGTGCTGACTCTGTACCTAGGCATTTCCAACGATCACCTTCTTTTCTCCAACAACCTATTTGTGGCGTTGGGTGATCAATTGGCATAATTAAAATACCTTTTTGTTTTAAGCAATTAGTTAACGGGAGCGGTATTTTACTTGCCATTGCAGTAATAATAACGGCATCCATTTCAACTTTATTAGGCCAACCTGCCTGTCCATCACCAAATAAATATTCGACATTGTTCACTCCCATCAAAGAGAGTCGTCCTTTGGCTTGTTCGTGAAGACGTTTCTGACGCTCAACCGTATGCACTTTATTGAAAAAATGAGCCAGAATGCGAGTCTGGTAACCAGAGCCTGTCCCCACTTCTAATACGCGACCAAGGCGCGCATAAGACAATAACCATTCAGTCATTCTCGCCACAGTGAGTGGTTGGCTGATGGTTTGGTTGCGCCCAATTGGCAAAGAGGTTGCAGAATAAGCAAGATGAGAAAAAGCAGGTTCGACAAATTCATGTCTAGGAATGGCTTCCATTAAAGACAACAAGGCTTCATGAGAAATCCCTTCATCCTTAAGTTGCTGAACCATTTTAGAAGCCCTAGGTTCGGTATGTGTAATTAATCCATTAAGATCATGTTGGCTCATAACGCTAATGTGTCTGTCCATTTTTTAAGAGGTGATTGTGCATCATAGCAAGTCATATCCGTATGAATTGGAGTAATCGAAACATAACCATTTTCGACAGCCCAAAAGTCTGTGCCATCAGAGCTATCATGAGGCTCAGATAACGCACCAATCCAAAAACTAGGCAAACCTCTAGGATGTTGTGCCGAAATCGGTGCTTGAGCTTGATGACGATAACCAAGACGAGTTACCTGCAAGCCTTTCAGTTCTTCGTAAGGAAGATCCGGGACATTGATGTTCAGCAAAATGCCCGCTGGCAATACAAGAGTATGTGAATCGTCTAGTAACTGAAGAATCACCTTCGCAGCCGTATCGAAGTGTTGATTCCCCACTAAAGAAACCGCCAACGCAGGACGCCCAAGATGACGCGCCTCCATTGCCGCCGCAACTGTCCCTGAATAAATAACATCATCTCCTAAATTAGGCCCATGATTGATACCCGACACAACAAGGTCGACATGACCATCAATCATGCCAGACAAAGCTAAGTTCACACAGTCCGTTGGCGTTCCATCAACTCGATAGCTGTGCTCTGCCACTTCTACTGGCTGTAAAGGTCGCGTTAGCGTTAATGAATTACTCGCACCACTACGGTTGCGATCTGGTGCTACGGTTAAAACTTCATATTGCTGCTCTAGATTTTTTACTAATGTTTGTATGCCAAGAGCATCAATACCATCATCATTCGCGATCAATATTCTCATGGTGTTTCTCTATCGACTTATCGGTAAAATCTATCATTTCGCGCAATATACTAGTCGCAAAACAGCCTTTAGGTAACGAAAACTCCACGATCAATTGTGTATTTTCTTCTGTTTCTTTAAGCAGTTCCCAAGCCATATTCATGGGCACAAGGCGAGCCAAGCGGCTATCTCTTGAAAGATCAAAACCCAACAGAGCCTCAGCTAAATCCCAATTATCAGCTAAAGAGTCTTTAATGGCTTTCTCTCGTTGAGGGCCCGTTCCTGCTTCCCAGCCTTCACTGATTAATGGCAGAACAGGGCTAATTTCCCCTCGCATCACACTTAGGTAAATTAGCGCACTTAAATCTTTCGCGCGGAACTGCTCATCTTTACGCTGAAATTGCGCGATATCGCCATCACATAAACGAGACCACATACCATTTTCAACTTGATCACTTAACGCTTGGTTAAAGCACCAAGAACGTATGGCGGATAACCAAAACGATTCAGTCTTGGAAAGTTTCCGACGACTTTGTCGCCCCTTTAATACAAAGCTCTTACCGTTAACTAAATTATTACCGCTAATACCAAAACGCTGAGGGCCGTAATAATTAGGGACACCACCTTCTTTTATTAGATGTAAACGGCTTTCAAGATCATTCAAGTCGCCAGCGATGCCGCGTAAGCGAATCACAAAACGGTTTGACGTATGCGCTCCTGTACGAAGTTTTTTGGAATGCCTAAGCTGTGCAATAACACGCACATTTTCCGGTTCTCTAAAGGCTTCTTGAATACTGGAAAGATCAGGTTCTTCATTCAATACATGCAAGCAGAACCATTGACGCGTACAAGCATGACGATCTTTCACGCCACTGTAAGTCACTTTATTGGCTGCAATGCCAGCAACCTGAGCTAGTCGTTTGGCAAGGAAGTCTGTATTAACACCTTCTTTTTCGACGAAAACAAAGCAGAATTCACCTTTTCCATCTGGCTCGAAACCTAATTGCTCTTCTACATAAAAATCCTGAACATGTGCCTTCAGGTCACCTGTCGCAATAGGTTTAGACCAAGCATATCGCCATTCAGTGTTCATACTTTACCTTGACTAGAATGCTCTAGATTAAATTGAGCTTGTTGGAAAATGAGCGCAACCGCTTCAACTGCGATGCCTTCTTTGCGCCCTGTAAAACCAAGCTTTTCTGTTGTGGTTGCTTTGACATTAACAACACCAATATCTATCGCTAAATCTTCCGCAATATTAGCTCGCATCGCATCAATATGAAGACGCATTTTAGGAGCTTCAGCAATAATAGTAATGTCTACATTACCAACTAAAAAGCCTAATGCCATCACTTCCTGATAAGCACATTTTAATAATACACGGCTGTCTGCTCCAGCAAACTCAGCATCAGTATCAGGAAAAAGTTTACCTATATCACCCAAAGCCGCAGCACCAAGCAAAGCATCGGTTAGCGCATGCAAAGCCACATCGCCATCTGAATGAGCAACCAAACCTTGCGAATAAGGAATCGAAACACCACCTAAAACGATATGGTCACCTTCACCAAATTTGTGAACATCAAAACCATGACCAATTCGAAATGGCATCATAATAACAACTCCTGAAAATTAACTGTCTTTTGTATTGGAAGAATGAAGATAAGAAAATAGTGCTTCAGCAATTAATAAGTCTTCTGGCAAAGTCACCTTAATGTTACTATTTTCTCCCATTAAGAAATCTGGATGATACCCCATAAACTCCATTGCAGAACATTCATCTGTCACAGCAAGGCCTTTTCTCTGAGCTTCTAGTAAAGCCTGTCGAAGTGCGTCTATGGGGAATTTTTGAGGCGTCTGAGCCAACCATATTGAGTTCCTATCTAATGTTTTATCAATAGACAAAGACTCGGCCAATTGCAGTTTAACTGTGTCTCTTGCTGGCATAGCCAAAAGTGCGCCCTGCTCAGATTTATGAGCGATCACCCTATCTAATGCAGCATGAGTTAATAAAGGTCGAGCAGCATCATGTACTAGAACGTCTTGCGTGGCATCAGTAAGATTCGATAAAAAATCCAAACCTTTTAATACAGTATCACTGCGTTCTTTACCGCCCACAAACGAATGCACACCCGTATGATGAAACCACTTAGATTCCGACCAATAAGCATCATTCTGACCTATGCCGACGGCCACGCCTGAAATGGCGGGGTGCGATAAAAAAATAGTAATGGTTCGATCTAAAATACTTTGCCCAGCAAGCGGTAAATATTGTTTAGGGCAATCGGCCTGCATGCGTTGCCCAACACCTGCGGCGGGAATCACTACCCATAAAGATTGCGTCATTTTTTATTCACCATCCGATAAAAAACCTCACCATCTTTAATGTATTGCAGCTCTGTGCGAACATGCTCTTCCACCGCTTCTTCACCAAGACGAAGGTCTTCGACTTGGGCTCTAAGCGCATCATTTCGATGTTTCAAACGCTGATTTATGCGTTCTTGGTAAGCAATTTGTTTTGCCAATTCCTCTTGTCTCTTTATCCCTTGATCACCAAAGTACAAATGATAGGCTTGGTAACCAACAGCACAGGCAAAAAAGGCCAGTAACAAACGCGTCATAACATCCTCAATGACTAAAAAAAGATTCCCTTATATTAAGGGAATTGAGTTAAAAAAATATAAAAAAAGGGAGAACAAAGTTCTCCCTTTTTCAAATCAAGGTAATGTTACGCCTGACCTTTGATCTCAGAAAGACCTTTATAAGGAGCTTTGCCACCTAATTGCTCTTCGATACGCAACAATTGGTTGTATTTAGAAACACGGTCTGAACGGCATAGAGAACCCGTTTTAATTTGACCTGCTGCTGTACCAACAGCCAAATCAGCGATAGTCGCGTCTTCAGTTTCACCAGAACGGTGAGAAATAACCGCAGTGTAACCTGCAGCTTTCGCCATTTTGATCGCTTCTAGTGTTTCAGTCAAAGAACCAATTTGGTTAAATTTGATCAAGATAGAGTTTGCGATACCTTCATCAATACCACGCTTAAGGATCTTAGTGTTCGTTACGAACAAATCGTCACCTACTAGCTGGATTTTGTCGCCAAGAATTTTAGTTTGGTAGGCAAAACCTTCCCAGTCAGATTCATTCAAGCCATCTTCGATAGAAACAATTGGATAAGCTTCACAAAGCTCAGCCAAGTAATCAGAGAAACCTTCTGAAGTGAATACCTTACCTTCACCTTTTAGGTTGTACTGGCCATCTTCGTAGAATTCAGAAGCCGCACAGTCCATCGCTAATGTGATGTCTTTACCAAGCTCGTAACCAGCTGCAGATACTGCTTCTTTGATAACAGCCAATGCTTCTGCGTTGGAAGCAAGGTTGGGTGCAAAACCACCTTCATCACCAACCGCTGTATTCAAACCACGAGCACTTAATACTTTTTTCAATGCGTGGAAGATCTCTGCACCATAACGCAATGCTTCGCGGAAGTTAGGCGCACCAACTGGCTGAACCATAAATTCTTGAATATCAACATTGTTGTCCGCGTGCTCGCCACCATTGATGATGTTCATCATAGGAACAGGCATGGAATAAACACCTGGTGTGCCGTTGATGTCAGCAATATGAACATATAAAGGTACTTTCTTAGAAACTGCTGCTGCTTTTGCTGCCGCTAAAGAAACCGCCAAAATAGCATTTGCACCAAATATAGATTTGTTTTCTGTGCCATCTAGATCGATCATGATCTTATCAAGCTCAGCTTGAGCAAGTGCATCTTTACCAATCAAAGCGTCACGAATTGGACCATTTACAGCCGCAACCGCTTTTAATACGCCTTTACCTAGGTAACGACTTTTATCACCGTCACGTAATTCCAAAGCTTCACGAGAACCTGTAGATGCACCAGATGGAGCACACGCAGAACCCACAGAACCATCCGCTAGAATTACGTCTGCTTCTACTGTTGGGTTACCACGAGAATCTAGAACTTCTCTGCCTTTAATATCAACGATCTGACTCATAACAAACCTCTTTAAATATATGAAAAATCACAAACTGCTTGTTTGATCTGTTTATTTTTCTTTTCCTGCATACTTCAACGCTGCATGAACAAAGGCGCTAAATAAGCCATGTCCATATCGTGGGGTTGAAGTAAACTCTGGATGAAACTGGCAAGCAACAAACCAAGGATGATCAGCAATTTCCACCATCTCAACCAATGAGTTATCTTCTGAACGACCAGAAATCGTTAAACCTGCTTTCTCTAATGCAGAAATATAGAAGTTATTTACTTCATATCGATGACGGTGACGTTCTTTAATCACAGCTTCACCATAAGCTTCAAACGCTTTAGTGCCTTCTGCTAGATTACAGTTCTGTGCGCCAAGACGCATCGTACCACCTAGATCAGATTGCTCTGACCGGATTTCTTTAGAGCCTTCTGAGTTCGTCCATTCTGTAATCAGACCAACAACAGGGTTCTCTGCTTTTAAGTTAAATTCTGTACTGTGAGCGCCAGCCAGTTTTGCAACATTACGAGCAAACTCGATAACCGCAACCTGCATCCCCAAACAAATGCCTAAGTAAGGCACTTTGTTTTCACGAGCATATTGGGCTGTAAGGATCTTACCTTCTACACCACGTTCACCAAAACCACCAGGAACAAGAATCGCATCCATTCCTTTTAGGCATTCAGTGCCATTTTCTTCAATGCTTTCAGAATCAATGTAATGCAGCTTCACTTTCGTTCTAGCATGAATACCAGCGTGATCCATCGCCTCAATCAGAGACTTATAGGCATCCAACAACTCCATGTATTTACCAACCATGGCAATATTGATTTGCTTCTCTGGATTCAATTTGGCTTGCGTAACCTTATTCCAAATATCCAGATTTGGCATATTGCAATCTAGATTGAAGTATTCAACGATCAAGCTATCTAAGCCTTGGTCGTTTAGCATCTGAGGAATACGGTAAATCGTATCCGCATCTGGAAGGGAAATAACCGCACGCTCTTCAACACTTGTGAAAAGCGCGATTTTCTTACGTTCTGGCGCTTCAATAGTCACTTCAGAACGACAAATAAGAATGTCTGGCTGAATACCGATCGAACGTAATTCTTTAACAGAATGCTGAGTTGGTTTGGTTTTAGTTTCGCCTGCAGTACGAATGTAAGGAACCAAGGTCAAATGCATAAACATCGCACGACGAGAACCCAACTCGACTTTTAACTGGCGAACTGCTTCCAGAAAAGGTTGAGATTCAATATCACCAACTGTGCCACCGATTTCAACCAACGCCACATCTGATCCTTCAGCACCAGAAATAACACGTCGTTTAATTTCGTCTGTAATATGAGGGATAACCTGAACCGTTCCACCTAAATATTCACCGCGACGTTCTTTCTTCAAAACGTGCTGATAAACACGGCCACTAGTGAAGTTATTGCGCTTGCCCATTTTGGTCGAAATAAAACGTTCGTAGTGACCAAGGTCTAGATCGGTTTCAGCGCCGTCTTCTGTTACATAAACTTCGCCGTGCTGGAAAGGACTCATGGTACCTGGATCGACGTTAATGTACGGATCCAACTTTAACATGGTAACTTTTAGCCCACGAGATTCAAGAATGGCTGCTAAGGATGCTGACGCCAAACCTTTACCAAGAGATGAAACGACACCACCTGTAACGAAAATATATCGTGTTGCCATGAGTGTTTAACCCGCCTTAAAATAGAAAAAAATAGATTTGATGGCACAGAAAAATGCACCTTCAGGACGGGGGAAAATAATAACACCGCGCGCCCTTTCACTCAATGTAAAACAACACTGTTTTATACAGCACAAACCATTAGTAATACAAATACTATCAAAGCTCTCCCATCAACTCCAAGCTAAGATTGCCTTATAACAACAAAGTATTAGTCTATGGTCTTTTTTGCGCACCAAGTGATGACTCGACCATTAGAGAAAAAGCGTTTTTTGATTTCTTTTCGACTTACGAGCAATGCTAATTTAGAGTAGCTTCACTCTACTCAGGCTCAGCTAAAATTAGGAACAGCTATGGCACCGCCACCACTGGAACACGTCTACTGCAACTCAGCAGACATCAAACAAGCTTTAGAAAAACTACAAAGTGCAGCGAATAAGCCACATAGAACCCTGATTGGATTAACTGGCGGGCCTGGTTCAGGCAAAAGTACATTAGCGGAATACATAACGTCTTATTTCTCAGAGCATCAACAACAAGTCATTAGCCTATCAATGGACGGCTTTCACCTTTCCAAAGCTCAGCTCAATGAACTCCCCAACCCAGAAAAAGCCTTTGCAAGACGAGGTGCACCTTGGACATTTGATAGCCATGCTTTTGCAGAACGCATCAAAAGCATTCATCAAAGCTATCAAACAAAAGATGTTTTATGGCCTAGCTTTGACCACAGCATAGGAGACCCAATTGAAAATGACATACTCATAGATAAAAGCACTAAAGTCATCTTGGTTGAAGGGTTGTATTTGCTTCATCCACAAGATGGCTGGCAAAACGCCAAGCCATTATTTGATGAACACTGGTTCTTGGATATACCAATCGAAATTGCCACAGAACGATTAGCAAAACGCCATATGGCAGCATGGAGGTTTAGCCATGAACAGGCAATGGACAGAATCCAACAAAGCGATGGACTCAATGCAGAATTAGTTCTATCAACCAAAGACCAAGCAAACTGGCTTATACAGAATTAGTCTTACCTCCAACGATCAAACAAAAGCAAATCGGTGAATACTATAAAGTGCCAAGCGGTACTTCTAAACAATTCGTCAACTCCCTTGTTGGCTGACCAACCATTTCGTCATAAGCACTCTGTTGTCGAAGCACCATAGCACCCACTTGCTTATCCTTAAACAACTCCTGCAAATCTTGTTTATTATGACTCGTGAGGAACTTACCTTTGCCATCTAAAAGGAACACTTCCTCACCATTCATCATCACAGACACTTGATACAAATTTGGCGCCAGTGAATGAATCACCACCTTCTCAAATGACAGCACACTTTGAAGCTCTTTGACCTGCATCTTGACTCTCTCCCTTATAGATTTAATCTCGATGCAGTCTTTTACGTTCAAAACACCAAAATGGTTCACAGATAGAAAGCCTGCAGCACATGACTACAATGCACTACCGATTTATAGGAAATAAGTTATGACAACGGCAAGTATTACGCCGCCGCACCACCATTACCCTTGTTGTAGCACCCATCATAAGCCGTTAAATCAAGGTGTTTTACTTAAAGGAATAGGCAACAATATGGGAAAGCGTGCATTCAAATATACTGGGGATAATTTGTTGTGCGAACTCAATCGGAATGGATTTACTTTAGCAGAATAAGTCAGGTTTGACTTCTTGTATAAAAAAGAGCCATCACGTTCAACTGTAGCGAATAATAGTAATTAGATAACAGAGCATAAAAAGAACACAAAAATGTTCTTTTAGGAGAAATTCTACAGCCTCAACGTCCGCATAAGCGGACAAAAATTGTTGGTTATAATGTGGAGCGAAGCGTAACCTAACCAACTGTTTTAGTTCCGTTTAAAGCGCTTGTTATGAGTAAATTTCTCGTATCGCGTCAATTAACCCGTATACAATTAATGGGTTATCTACTCGTGCTTCTGGGTGGCAATATGCAATGACATACTTCTTTGGTGCTCTTTCATACCACCAAATTCCACGATTAGTCCTCTTCCATTCATATTCATTAAGCCCCGCAGTATCCTTAAATAAGTCACCTGTCCCTCCACATATGGTAATATCAGGGTTATATAGAGAAAACTGTTTCTCAATAAAGCTACGATCTTCATTAGCTACTTTATTAAGAGAAGCTTTATCTGTTGTGTAAGTACCTGGCGATTTTTTTAAATTCATTGCGCATATTGATTTTAAAGAAGACTGTCTGTCTGCTTCATTAATCTCATCAAACTCTTGCCACGGTATATCACGATTTATATTTCTAATTCCGTTTATCCAGCGAACAACATTATTCCATGTTTGAGATCTTGCACCTTCAGCTAGAAACGCTCTTAAATCCCAACCACCTCCATCGGGATCATTAACTTCTTTTAATACAATGCATATTTTTGTGTCGGAATATAAGTAATCCTGTTCAGAAACTAAGCCATCTGAAACAAAACCTTTTCTATTTCCTTTCCATTCATCAAAAAGGCTATTTTCTGCATTAGTTATCGACATGCTAATCCTTTACTCATAACGCTTTGCTAAGCGACAATAAAACAGTTGGCTAAAATTAGCGAGGAACGAGCAAAAGCCAACTGTTTTTTGTCCGTTTAAGCAACTTGTTAAGTTTCTATTTCTCAATATTTTTAGAAAGTGCCTTTTTAATTTTCACAAGACCTTCACCTAAAGGTGGTAATTCAATTTTAAGTTTTGTTAGTCCCAGTTCAAACTTGCCTCCCGACACAATAAGGGCCACAACTAATGCGATTGATATTCCAGAAAAAACTATTTCAATAGGGTTACGCCTACTGATATTAATAAATGATAACTCTTGCTCTGGTGATAATTCATAACTCGATATTTTATTGAAATCTTGCAAACTAACATTAGAAAGAGCATCCATTACTTTTGATGACTCTTCACTAGCTTTGATAAACTCTTTCTCTAACAAAGGAATAAAATCAGTTGAGCAATTACATTTTAATACTATAAATTTATAAACAGAATTCAGATCATTTAAAAAAATACTGAAATCCGTTAAAGAGATAGCGCCCCCATCAGTATTAATAATTACTGTAAAGAATGATTCCTTTGATGGTGGTGGATAAACACCAAATTTAGTAAGTGAAGGTACAACTTCATGATGTAACCAGCGAATTAACTTTTTAGATCTCGGGCTATGATTATTTGCTAACAGTCTATAAATACCTGGTTGATTTACAAAGTACTCATCCTTGTAAGTCGTATATTCATCACTATCCAAACTAGAAATTACAGACTTTATAAAGGATGAATTGTAATTTTCGTATTTGCATTCATCTAAAAAGGAGAAAAAGCTTTTCAACGAAAAATATAGCTGCCCATTAAAATTATGAATATAAAATTCATTATTTACACCTAATTCATCTAAATAATTGACAGGGAATTCTGGCACCATACTCTCCTTGAAACTTAACATTTCAATAGTGCGCATGCGCGTTTACACATTTTAAAAACTCTCTAAATATCTCTACAACTAACTGAATTTTCAGTATTTTAGAAAGATATTCACAAAAATAAAAACTGGCTAAACGAGCGTGCGCGTTATTCCTTTTATCCCCAGCGCGTTATCTCAGCGCTAGAGATCCTTATGCATTGATACTAAAAGACTATTTATTTATCTACCAGTATAAACATGCAAATCCATGATTATTTTTTAGAAAAAACGAGCAAAGAATTGGCCAAACAAAAAATATACTGTATATTTACACAGTATTTCATTTTCTATCCACAAGGAGTGTGTGATGCCTTCAAGCCCTTTTCTTAACTCTATTCGTAATGAACTTCGATTACGAGGCTACAGTCTTAAAACTGAAAAGTCATATCTGTATTGGATTAAATATTTCATACGTTTCCACCAACTAAAGCACCCGGCCAATATGGGTGCAGAAGAAGTTCGTACTTTTCTTTCTTTCCTTGCTGTAGAAAAAAATGTCGCTATCAACACTCAAAAATCCGCTTTAAATGCATTGGCTTTTCTTTATAACAAGCTGTTAGATCAACCATTAGGAGATTTAGCCCTAAATTCAAATAATAAGTGCAGCATGCGAAGCAAGACCGCCGTTTGCCAATTGTTTTAGCACCTAGTGATATTCAGAAAATACTCAGTGTTTTAAACGAGAGGGATCATTTAATCTTCTCTTTACTTTATGGTTCAGGATTAAGAATTAGCGAATGTTTAAGGATTCGTATTCAAGACATCAACTTAGATCAGGGAAGTCTAAGTGTTCGATGCAGTAAGGGAAATAAAGACAGAACAACGATCTTAAGCCGTAAATTAACAGAGTCTATCAATAAGCAGAAAAGCCATGCTCAGAAAATCCAACAAGAAGACAATTCACAAGGTTATGGCCCTTCTTTACCTTTTGCTTTAGGTAAAAAATACCCAAACGCTTTTCGTCAATTCAATTGGATGTTTTTATTTCCATCCATATCAATCTGCTCACACCCTGTTACTGGCGAATTATGCCGTCACCATTTGCATGACTCCGTTCCTCGTAAGGCATTAAAAAAAGCCGTAGCAGAAGCGAAGATTTTAGAAAAAAGAGTGAACTGCCATACATTTCGTCATTCCTTTGCAACCCATTTATTAATGGCAGGACGAGATATTAGAACGGTGCAAGAATTACTTGGCCATAATGATGTTTCTACCACTCAAATCTATACTCACGTTATTGGGCAGCATTTTGCTGGCACTGACAGCCCTATTGATCAGCTATTATGATGTCTAAAAATAAAGCAATTTAAAAATGACATTTCGATGAGGTAGGCGCTTCTTTACTAAAGGAGAGCTTCGAGGAAGAATGTCCTTTTAAAATCTCCAAACACTATAACACCATCTTCCGTCTCCCCCTTGAGAGATAAGGAGAAGAAGCTTGTTTGTTACTTCTTTTTAAGCAAAGGAAGGCGTTCCGAAGGTTTCCATTCGACTTTGCCTTGCCAGTCTGGATGTGCCCAAAGGTTGCCGATTGCAACGAGTTCGTTGTGTTGATAAATATAAGGTAAGTGTTCTCGCCACCAGCTGGGAATTCTTTGGTCATTTAGCCATTTTTTTAGGGAACGTGTTTTGCCATTTGGAAGAATGAGGTTCACGCCATGAGGGCGAGTTCCGAGTTCACAATCTGCTGTGCCGTGGACGGTGACAAGATCAAACGCTCGAACGAGTCTTTGCCCTTCTTGTAATTTTCCCAATACGACAGTTTGATCCAAAGGCAAGAGGTATAAGCAGTTTTGGTGGCGTAATAATCGGTGCTTCAATAGCTGCATTTCGGGCTGTTTATCTTCTGCACTGAAGAAGGTCGCATCTAGGTTTTTCAATTGAGCGTGAGGCACAGAGATATCGGATCGTGCTAGAAACTCTCGCAGCCAAAATTGTCTTTCTTCGGTCGGTAAGTCTGCAATGTCATGTAAGGCAAGGCCGCCAAACTCATCACACCATAAAGCTAATTGACGCTGAGCAAATCGGCTCAAGATGGCATAATCCGTTTCTATCCGCTTGGTCGTGGAGACGATATTAGATTCCATATTAGGAAAACGTTGTTGAGCCTGTGGCACCAAGCTATGCCTGATAAAATTACGAGAGAAGCTCTCATCCACATTGGATTCATCAACAATCCATTGCAATTCATGATGCTTGGCATAATGCTCTATGTCGGCTTTTGAAAGCGATAAGAATGGACGAAGTAAACGCGCGTCTTGCTGACCAATAGAACGTTGCTCAGGAATGCCAGACAAGCCTTTCCCACCCGTACCACGCAATAAACGAAACAAGACAGTTTCCACTTGATCACCGGCATGGTGGGCTAAAAGTAAAATATCATTATCTGACATAACACTTTCAAAGACTTGATAACGAGCATTACGGGCTGCATCTTCTAGCGAGGCTTGCGTTTCCAGCTGGACACGCTGAGCAACAAAGCGTACCTCTAGCTGTTGACAAACCGTTTCACAATGAACCAACCAATCGTCCGCATTATCACTCAATCCATGATGAACATGGACAGCCGCCAATTTCTTTCTTTGTGAACGAGAAAGCTGCGCTACAACCGCATGCAATAAGACATGAGAATCGACACCACCACTAAAGCCAATCCAAACCGTTTCTGCTTCAGAAAACACGTAGTCCAACCACGCTTGATTAAAGCAAAGCGGAAACGAAGAATGAATCGGATTAGGTAGCATTTGTTTCATCATAACTCTTTAAAAAAGCGATCATGTGTTCTCATTTTCAAAAACAAAAAAGCCCCCTGAAATAGGAGGCTTTTCTAACGCATAAGAAATTATAAGCCGTAAGACATCAAACGGTTATAACGACGAGCCATCAACTCTTCTGTCGTTAATGCTTCCATTCGATCCAGTGCCGCTAAAACATTTTCTTTTAAGCTGTGTGCAATCTGCTCATGAGCAATGTGTGCACCACCTAATGGCTCAGGAACAATTGTGTCCACAAGACCTAATTCTTGAAGGCGCTGCGCCGTGATGCCCATCGCTTTAGCCGCGTCAGACGCTCGATCAGCACTCTTCCAAAGGATAGAAGCACAACCTTCAGGAGAAATAACAGAGTAAGTGCCGTATTGAAGCATCATCAGCTCATCACAAACACCAATTGCCAATGCGCCACCAGAACCACCTTCACCGATAACAGTAGAGATAATTGGCGTTTTCAAGCGAGACATAACCGCTAGGTTGTAAGCAATAGCTTCACTTTGACCGCGCTCTTCTGCACCAATACCTGGATACGCCCCAGGTGTGTCGATTAAAGTCACAATAGGCAAACCAAAACGCTCTGCAGTTTCCATTAAGCGTAATGCCTTACGGTAACCTTCTGGACGAGGCATACCAAAGTTACGCAAAACTTTTTCTTTTACTTCACGACCTTTCTGATGACCAATAACCATCACAGAACGACCGTCTAAACGAGCGATACCACCGACAATTGCGCGATCATCGGCATAATGGCGATCGCCATGCATTTCTTCAAAATCTGTGAATGCGTGCTTGATGTAGTCCAAAGTGTAAGGACGTTTTGGATGACGTGCTAACTGAGAAACTTCCCACGCCCCTAGATTGCTAAACAAGCTTTTTGTTAAAGCTATCTTTTTATCTTCAAGACGACTGATTTCATCGCTGATATTAAGTTCGTTGTCGTTACCGACTAGACGCAACTCTTCAATTTTTTGTTCAAGTTCAGCAATAGGTTGTTCAAAAGGGAGATAATTTAAATTCATGTTTAATTACACTGTTGTTTGGTTGCCATCAAATTCAAAACAAAAGGCTTATTGCCACTCGTTCATTGCGTTAATAATTAAATGCGACTAAGTATACACTAACTGAACGTTTTGTTTACCGTATTGTTTCTGAAGTTGGTGAATTAATTCGTCATCTGGACGAACTTTCCACTCATTTCCTAAACGAATATCGCCACAAGCCTGCGGCGTGTCAAACCCTATCACTACGTCACAACCATCCCCGCGGAATGATGACATGTAGTTTGCAAGTGTTTGTATCTCTGTTGGTGTTACCGTCTCAGAAGTCCAAGTAATTCGCAATGCCTCAACATAACGAATTCGGGCTTGAGCAATATCAAGAACATTTCGGGCGATAACCTTTTGTCCACCTCGAAACTCATCAACGGAAATTTCGCCTTCCACCACAACCACTTCATCTTTAACAATAACGTCTTTAAAGGTGTCGTAATTATCAGGGAAAACGGTCACTTCAATTCGAGCAGAGCGGTCATCTAATGTAACGAAGGCGATGTTACCACCTTTTTTACTTTTGGTAATACGTAAGTCAACAATCAACCCTGCCATGATTTGCGTATCGCCACGCTTCGGCTGTAAGTCAACAATTTTAGAGCGAACAAAACGACGAATTTCTTTTTCATATTCGTCAATTGGGTGCCCCGTTACATACAAGCCCAAAGTGTCTTTTTCACCATCTAAGCGCTGTCGCGGAGGCCATTCATGCTGAATACCAATGTCTCGATAAGCATCTTCAGTGCTTTCCTCAACCGCCACGCCAAATAAGTCCACCATACCAGCGTCTTGGTTTTTGGCATCTTGAACAGCACGTTTTAATGCTTCATCAATGCTCGCAAATAAGGTTGCTCGGTTTGGACCAATGGTGTCAAAAGCACCCGAGCGGACAAGTGCCTCCATGACACGTTTATTAATTTTGCGTCCAACACGTTGGCAGAAATCAAAAATATGTTCAAAAGGCCCCTCTTTACGAGCTTCAACAATAGCTTCAATCGGCCCTTCACCAACGCCTTTTATTGCACCTAAACCATAAACAATGGCGCCTTGCGGATTAACCGTGAACTTATACACAGATTCGTTAACATTCGGCAGTTCTAATACCAATTTCATTGAACGACATTCTTCAATGAAGATAACGATTTTATCTGTGTTCTGCATATCTGCCGATAATACCGCGGCCATGAAAGGAGCAGGATAATGGTTCTTTAACCAAGCTGTTTGATAAGAAACCAAGGCGTAAGCGGCTGAGTGAGATTTGTTAAAACCATAGCCCGCGAACTTCTCCATCAGGTCAAATATGTTGCCGGACAGATCTTTGTCTATGTTGTTTTTAAGCGCCCCTTCCATAAAGATTTGACGCTGTTCCGCCATAACTTCGGGCTTTTTCTTACCCATGGCTCGACGCAATAAATCGGCGCCACCCAGAGAAAACTTAGCCAAGACCTGAGCAATCTGCATTACCTGCTCTTGATACAGGATAATCCCGTAAGTCGGTTCCAAGACTGGAATCAGGTCATCGTGTTGATAATCTGGGTGTGGGAAAGCCAACTCTGCTCTACCGTGCTTACGGTTGATGAAGTCGTCCACCATGCCTGAGCCCAAAGGCCCCGGACGATACAAGGCCACCAAGGCGATAATGTCTTCAAATCGAGATGGCAAAAGCTTCTTGATAAGTTCTTTCATACCACGTGATTCCAGCTGGAATACCGCGGTTGTCTCTGCTCGCTTCAAAAGGTCGTAGGTGGATTTATCTTCCAGATCAATCAAAGCGATATCTAATGGAGGCTTACCTTCTAATGCGTTGATGGTGTCAATATTCTTAACGGCCCAGTCAACAACTGTAAGCGTTTTCAACCCTAAGAAGTCAAACTTAACCAGTCCCGCTTCTTCTACATCATTTTTATCGTATTGCGTCACCAGCCCTGAGCCGTCTTCTTCACAATACAAAGGCGCGAAATCAATGAGCTTGGTTGGAGCAATAACCACACCACCGGCGTGCTTACCAAAGTTACGCACCACACCTTCTAAAGACATGGCCATTTCCATGACTTCTGCTGCGTCTTCATCACCAGAAATAAATTCTGGCAATGCAGGCTCTTCTTCCAATGCTTTTTTCAGCGTCATACCTATTTCAAAAGGAATCAGCTTAGACAACTTATCGCCAAGGCTATAAGGCTTACCTTGTACACGAGCAACGTCTCGCACCACGGCTTTCGCCGCCATGGCACCAAAGGTAATAATCTGTGAAACCGCATCTCGACCATAAGTTCGAGACACATAATCGATCACTCGGTCTCGGTTATCCATGCAGAAGTCGATATCGAAATCCGGCATCGAAACCCGTTCAGGGTTCAGGAATCGTTCAAATAGAAGATCGTATTCCAAGGGATCCAAATCCGTGATCTTGAGCGCATAAGCCACCAATGAGCCTGCACCCGAGCCTCGACCCGGCCCAACAGGAATACCGTTGTCTTTCGACCATTTAATGAAGTCCATTACAATCAAGAAATAACCAGGGAATCCCATTTGGTTAATAATGGTTAATTCAAAGTCCAAACGATCCCAATATTCTTGGCGGCGTTTTTCTATTCTCTCACCGTATTTTTTGGTCAGAAAATCAAAGCGCTCTTGGAGTCCATCGTAAGATAACTTGTTAAAAAACTCTTCCATCGTCATACCCTCTGGAACGGGGTAATCAGGCAAGAAATACTCTCCAAGTAAAACATCGACACTACAGCGCTTGGCGATCTCTATCGTATTTTCAATGGCTTCTGGAATGTCTTCAAACAGTGCCGACATTTCTTCCGGCGTTTTAAAGTATTGCTCTTCTGAGTAACGACGTTTACGGCGCGGGTCATCCAATGTCACACCATCGTGAATACACACTCGAGCTTCATGGGCTTCAAAGTTTTCGCGCTTTAAAAATCTCACGTCATTGGTTGCCACAACAGGACAATCTAATTCGGCTGCCAAGGGTATTACGTCATGAATATAATTTTCTTCGCCGGCACGGCTCGTTCGCTGCAACTCAATATAAAAGCGATCAGGAAAAACTGACATCCAGTGCGCCAAACGCTGCTTAGCTTGCTCTTGGCCACCTTTTTTTAACAAGATGCCTATGTCACCAAAACCAGCACCAGACAGCGCGATCACATCCTCACTGCAACCTTCAATCCATTCACGGCGAACAATAGGACGCCCTTCTGATTGACCTAATTGATAGCCTTTAGAGATCACATCTATGATGTTTTTGTAGCCTTTATTTGACATCGCCAACAAGGTAAGACGGTAGCGGCTGTCTGTTTCCTCGTCTTCTTCCACAACGACATCTGCGCCGCAAATAGGCTTAATCCCTTTGTCCATTGCCCCTTTATAAAAGCGGACAAAACCACAAAGGTTATTTTCATCGGTAATTGCAGCCGCGGGCATGGACATCGCTTCTGTCGTGCCTAACAAGCCTTTTATTTTGACCAAGCCATCAACCAAGGAAAACTCAGTATGAACTCGTAAATGTACAAACGATGCAGACAAAATATTATCCTTCAAGAATCTTTTTTACTGGGCCAAAACTGCGTCTATGAATAGGGGTAATACCATGCAAACGGATTGCCTCTAAATGCAAAGCCGTTGGGTAACCTTTATGTTTTTCAAAACCGTATTCTGGGTAGGTCTTCGCTAGCTCAACAATTGACCTGTCACGGGTCACTTTAGCTAAAATCGACGCAGCAGAAATAGCCGCTTGTCGAGCGTCCCCTTTAACAACAGCTTCTGCAGTACAAGGTAAATTAGGAGGAAGACGGTTTCCATCCACCAGCACATGTTCAGGAGACACAGATAACAAAGCGACAGAACGAGACATAGCCAACATGCTTGCGTGAAGAATATTTAACTCATCTATTTCGTCAATACTGGCACTGGCGATGGCGTACGCTAGGGCTTTTTCTTGAATCTCATCAAATAAAGCTTCACGTTTTTTTTCACTTAACTTTTTGGAATCTGCCAAACCAGCAATAGGGTTATTTGGGTCTAAAATCACAGCGGCAGCAACAACTTCACCCGCGAGCGGCCCTCGCCCAGCTTCATCTGTGCCAGCGACCAAGTCGCCAAAGTACATTTGACTCATAAAAGGCTCTATCATCTGTTCTTTTCATCCAACATAGCAACAATGGCTTTCGCGCCTGTCTCGCCTGCATTTTTACGTAGCATTTGATGCAAAGCTAAATATTTAGCCTGTATCGCTTCATTTGCTTTAAACGTTTTCCATGTTTCCAACAAGGATGCAGCGAGATTCTCTGGCGAAGCATTTTCTTGCAATAATTCTGGAACCAAAGCTTCATTAGCCAATAAATTTGGCAGAGAAACATAAGGCACCTTAATCATTCTAGATAAAATAAAATAGGTCAGTTTATTTACTCTATAAGACACCACCATTGGACGTTTCACCAACATAGCTTCCAATGCGGCTGTTCCTGACGCCAATAAAATCGCATCCGATGCAGCCATTACAGTCCGAGATTGGCCATCAATTAGAATCGCATCCGTGTTTGCTTGTTGAAGAATCTCGGTAATCTGCTGACGGCGCTCTGCATTGGCCGCAGGGATAAGAAATACCGCATTTGGCTGTTTTTCTTTAATTTGTTTGATCGTATCAATGAACAAAGGCGCCAAACGAGAAACTTCACCTTCTCTAGAACCTGGCAAGACAGCAAAAATAGGAGCACTTCCTACATCAACACCCAGCGTTTTTCTGGCGATATCTACATCACTGACTAAAGGTATCTCGTCGGCTAAAGTGTGTCCGACACAAGTTACAGGGATATCATGTTGATGATAAATTGGCAGCTCAAATGGGAACAAAGCCAACATTAAATCAACTGATTTTTTAATACCAAAAATACGTTTCTGACGCCAAGCCCAAACAGATGGACTGACATAATGCACTGTTGGAATGCCTTGTAATTTAAGCTTTTTCGCCAGCGGCAAATTAAAATCTGGAGAGTCTATTCCAATGAAGGCTGTCGGAGGGTTTTCAATACAACGGTTATATAAATCTTTACGGATACCCAAAAGCTCTCGTAAACGACCAAGAACCTCAACCAATCCCATAACAGATAAACGATCCATAGGAACTATGCTATTTAACCCCTGAGCTTGCATCAAAGGGCCACCAATACCTTCAAAAATCGCTTCAGGTTGCAATGCTTTTAGATGGGCAATGAGGTTAGCACCTAATATATCGCCTGACGCTTCACCAGCGACTAAAACATAGCGAGTTGTCGAAGATGTCATTGTATAACCTCTAATAATAAAAAACCCCGAAGCAGTCCGGGGTTTTCTTTGAGAAAATCACCTGTTACCTAACTATTCCACGCTTAGATTGACGAATAGAGGAAATGAAACTGATGACTTCAGGTATTTGAGAGAACTCACCCTGCTCAAGGCTTTCTAATGCTATTTCTAACGTTAAACCTTTTAGATAAACCGTTTTGTAAGCCATTTTTAAGGCACGAATAACTTCTTTTGGAACACCTCGGCGGCGCATACCTTCAAAGTTCATTCCATGTGCTTTTGCAGGATCACCGGAAACCATAACGTAACAAGGAATATCCTTGACCACCATGGAACCCATACCGCACATACTGTAGGAGTTCACCTGACAAAACTGATGAACACCAGTGTAACCACCTAAAATAGTGTTATCGCCTACATGAACATGACCAGCTAAAGCGGCAAAGTTGGCCATAATATTATTGTTACCAACAATACAATCATGACCGACATGAGTGCTCGCCATAAACAAGTTATTGTCACCAATTTGAGTCAGGCTGTTGTCTTGAATCGTACCTCGGTGAAGAGTGGCATTCTCACGAATGACATTTCCATCGCCAATAATTAATTGCGTTGGCTCACCTTTGTACTTTTTATCCTGATTCGCTTCACCAACAGAAGCGAATTGATAAATCTCATTATTACATCCAATTGTAGTATGACCATTTATAACAACATGCGATTTAACGACTGTGCCAGCGCCAATTTTAACGTCTGGACCGATCACACAAAATGGACCGATCTCTACACTAGAATCAATCTCTGCTTTCGAATCAATTAAACTCGTTGGATGTATTGCCACTATACCCTACCTGTCTGCACACATAATCGTCGATGAACATACAAGTTCACCTTCAACCGTCGCTTTACACTCAAACTTCCAAATACCACGTTTTTCAGTCAGAATTTTTGCTTCAAGTTGAACACGGTCACCCGGCACAACTGGACGCTTAAAACGTGTTTTATCAGATCCTACAAAGTAATACATAGAACCATCTTCCGGCTTTTTATCCATAGTTTTAAAACCAAGGATTCCAGCCGCTTGCGCCATCGCTTCAATAATCAATACGCCTGGCATGACTGGGTCATCTGGAAAATGTCCATTAAAAAATGGCTCATTTACCGTTACATTCTTATAAGCAACAATGGACTCATTTAAATTTAATTCAACGACACGATCTACCAATAAAAACGGATACCTGTGAGGTAAGTATTGGCGGATTTCTTTCACGTCCATCATTTATTTATCAACCTTCTCTAAAAACTTATTAACTTGTTGTTTCAATTGTAAAAACTGCTTTGCCATTTCATCAATTCGTCTGACTCTGGCTACTGTTCTACGCCATTTAGCTGTTGGCTCCATCCCCATACCAGATGAATATGACCCTTCATCTTCAATAGAGTTACTTATCATACTCATACCAGTAATGTGTACGCGATCCACAATCGTTAAATGACCTGCGATACAAACACCACCAGAGATAGTACAAGAGGAACCAATTTTTGTGCTGCCAGCAATCGCCGTGCTTGCTGCAATCGCCGTATTATCACCAATTACGACGTTATGAGCAATTTGAACTTGATTATCTATTTTGACGCCGTGACCAATTTGAGTATTTTCAATTGCACCACGGTCAATGGTTGTACTTGCGCCCACTTCTACATTGTTACCAATATTAACTGAGCCCAACTGATCAATTTTTTCCCAACCTGTTTGAGTAGGAGCAAAACCAAAGCCATCCGCACCAATAATTGATCCACTATGAAAAATGCAAGACTCCCCGATAACGACATCATGATAAAAAGTAACATTAGGGTACAAACGAGTGCCTTTACCTACTTGGGTTCCTCTACTGACAACACAGCCAGCACCAATAATGCAGTCATCAGCAATCACTACATCATCATCGATTGATACATTTGGACCAATGACAACATTCTCACCAATTTTCGCATTGACTGAGACAACAGCGCTATTATGAACACCAGACCAGCCTTGAGGAATTGGTGTGAATAAGTGAGAAAGCTGAGCAAACGCTAAATAAGGGTTAGGAACAACTATTGCGTTTTCCACTAACTGAGCAAGCTCTTCATTTTTCACAAGAACAGCACCAGCTGAAGTCAAAGCTAATTGGCTTTGATACTTAGGGTTTGCTAAAAAACTTAACTCTTTATGAGTCGCATTTTCTAATGTTCCCAATTTATCAATAACAAGGTTAGCATCTCCTTTAACAACACCTTGAACCTTGTTAGCCAGCTGCTCTAGCGTATACCCCATAGATTAATTGTCCCTATTTATACGTTCTACTAATTCGTTTGTAATGTCAGCGTCTTGGTCTGCATACAAACTTAACTGTCTATTCAATACTAAGTTTAGACCACGTTCTTCTATTAAAGACTTTAGTGCAGCTTCAGCTTTTGGTGTTAAAGATTGAACCAATTGCTGCTCTAATTCTTTCGCCTGACGCTGCATGTTTGCTGCCATAGAGCGCAGTTTGTTTTGTTGTTCTGCAAGAGCCTGTCTACGCTTGTTAAACTCTTCTTTCGAAAGTGTTAGTTCATCACGCTTTAGCTCTTGAGCAGATGTTTCAAGTGCTGATTGCTCTTGTTTTAAACGCGCATCCATCTCTGCAATTTTTTGTTTAGGCTCTTCAGCCGCTTTTTGCCCCATATTACTTTGTAATACAGCGGCTCTAAAGTCGACCACAGCCACTTCAGTGGCATATAGGTTAGCGGCAAAAAACACACTAACTAAAATACTTATTACATGTTTCATGTTTATCTTCCTAAATTATAAATTAAAAAGTTGTACCTAAACGGAACTGAAAGAAGTCTGTATCATCGTCACTATCAGCATTTAATGCTCTAGCAATATTGAATGACAATGGCGCAATAGGGGTTATCCATGTCCAACTTAAACCGATACTGTAACGGAATTCATCAGCTGAAATACCCGCAGTACAGTTCTCACTCACGATATAACAAGAATCCGTAAATACATTACCGCCATCTAAGAAAAGAGCTGTACGAACAGATTTATGGTCTTCAACCATAGGCAGCGGGAAAATAATTTCCGCGGTACCTACCATCAAAATATTCCCCCCCATAGCGTCGCTATCATTATCAGAGTCATCATCATAAGTATTCTGAGGACCTAACGAAGAAGAGCTATAGCCACGAACAGAGCCGATACCACCAGCATAATAATTCTCATAAAATGGCAAATATTCGCTGTCTCCATAACCATTACCATAACCAAAGCGCCCTTTAACATGGAACAGCCAGAGGTTGGAATTATCGATATTCCAATATTTCTCGGAGGTTACACCGACTTTATAGTATTGCTGATCACTTCCTGGTGTCGCCACTCGTAAACTAACACTGGTTGCGTAACCGTTTGTTGGCAGAATACCACCTATAAGATCACTATCTGAGTACACAGCAGATGCGATAAAGTCATTAAATTCATTACCATAAGTATCAACAAAGTATTCAGATTCTAGTGACGGATCATCACTTAGATCAATACTGGTATTTTGGACTGCAGCACTAAATGTCACACTTTCAGTATCAGATATAGGGTAACCATAGCTAAGCTCTAACCCAGCCTTATCTAATTGATAGTCTTCAATATCATCAGAATCATAATCACTGGATTGATAATAAAGCTTTGCGCCTCGGCTCACGCCATCAACAGTAAAGTAAGGGTTTCTGTAGGTAATCGAATACAAGGAGTAATCACTTGAACGCGAAGCATTAAATGCTAAGCGGTTACCCGTTCCTAAGAAGTTTGATTTAGAAATACCAAAACCAAAGATAAAACCATCATCATCCGAGAAACCAATACTGGCATTAATGCTTCCCGATGGTTGCTCTTGCACAACCACTTCAATATCAACTAAGTCAGTGGTACCAGGAACTGGACGCGTTCTTAAATTAACACTACCAAAGAAACCTAAACGCTCAAGGCGGCGCTTAGAAGACTGTATTTTTGAGTGAACAGCCAATGCACCCTCAAACTGGGTCAGTTCCCTACGTAAAACTTCATCTTGTGTTTCACTGTTACCACTAAAGGTAATACGACGCACATAGACTTTTGGCCCAGGTGTAATTTGATAACTAAGATTAACGGTATGATCATCTCGTTTATCAGGAATAACATTTACATTCGTAAAGAGGTAACCATTGTTTCCAAGTTCTGTAGAAATGTCTTCAATAATCTTGGTCACTTCACTACGAGAAAACGCATATCCTTTTTTATGGGAAATGTGTTTCCACACCTTGTCTTCTGAAATAGGTAAACTACCACTTAAAGACAGCTCGTTGACGAAATAAGGCTCGCCTTCATCGACGTTAATCACAATGTATACATCGCGTTTATCCGCAGACAAACTTACCTGACTAGAAACCACGTCAAAATCTAAATAACCTTTATCTAAGTAAAAACTTTTTAAGGTATTTATGTCGCCTTCGATTTTAGCTTTTGCGTATTCGTCAGCAGAGCTGAAGGGATTCCAGTAACCAGTCTCTCTTGCTTCAAAATCTTTCGTTAGCTCTTCATCATCAAAGGCTTTGTTACCAACAATATTGATGTGAACAATTTTAGCAGTCTCACCTTCATCAATATTGATCAAGATTCCGGTACGATTACGAGGCATTTCTTCAACAGATATATCCACTTTGGCACTGTAACGACCAAGAGCATAATATTGACGCTGCAACTCTTGCGCGATTTGATTTAGCGTTTCGGGTTTATAAATTTCACCAATTTCAAGACCTGATAACTTAAGCCCTCGCTCTAGGTCTTCAGTATTAATCAGATCATTTCCCTCTATGGTTAAATTACCAATAGAAGGACGTTCAACGACATCAAAAACTAATATGTCATTTTCTTCATAAACGTTAATGTCACTAAAATAGCCTGTATTAAAAAGAGAACTGATCGCCTGATACACTTTATCAGAGTCATAAGACTTCTCTTCGTCAAACCCAATTACATCAAATGCTCTAGCGGATGGCATTTGTACTAAACCATCGATTCGGACATCCTCGACGGCTTTTGCAACACTCTGCACGCTTATTAAAGCCAAAAATACTGCTGAAACGACTTTCACACATACCTCTCTACAAGCGGGCAATATCATTAAAAATGGCAATTGCCATCATAGAAAATAAAAGAGAAGCGCCGACACGATATGCCACATTCTGGATCTTTTCAGAAACAGGTTTACGACGGATCGCTTCAATACCAAAAAACAACAAATGCCCACCATCTAACATTGGGATAGGCAGTAAATTAAGCACCCCCAAACTAACACTGAGATAAGCCATAAATTTTAAAAAAGATTGCAAACCAGAGTCTGCAGACGCACTTGCTACTTTTGCAATCGTTATCGGTCCGGACAAGTTATCAACTGATATCAGTCCTTGTAACATTTTCCCAACAGAGGAAACCGTCAAAGATACCATCTTAGAGGTTTGTGCAACACCATAAAAAACCGAATCCACAATTCCATAATGGCGCTCCCTGATAAGACTTTCATCCCATTCAGGTGGTACAACAGCCAACCCTGCATACCCAACAAGCTCACCATTTCGCTCTGTTGACTTAGGCAATAACAGCAATTCTTTAGAATTGCCTTCTCGTTGTACCGTTACTAGCAGCTCCTTGTTTGGGCTTGCTTGAACCAAAGCAACAACTTGATCCCAACTTGAAATCGAATCACCATCTATTTCAACAATCGTATCGCCTGCTTCGAAGCCAGTGGAATAAGCCGCCCCATTTTCAACAACTTGATCAATTACAGGAAGGACTTTTGGTTGCCATGGAACAACCCCAAAAGCTCGTATCATATTATTAGGTTCATCTCCGACTAACCACTGGTTTAGACGAACCTCCTCTTCTTGCTGAGAAAGCAAACCCTCGGCTTGGTAACGAACGATAATGGTTCTTGTTTGCCCAATCAAGCCCGCTAACGCTAAATTTACATCTTCCCAAGAATCCACCGCCTCACCAGCAATGGAAATCAGCTCATCTTCCGCTTGAATACTCGTCTGAGCTAAAGGTGTATTTGGTTCAACACTTCCTATCTTGGGTGCAACAGATTGAATCCCCAACATAGCGACAATCGCGTAAATAAACGCAGCCAAAATAAAGTTAGCAATCGGCCCAGCAGCAACAATAGCAATGCGCTGCCATACTGTTTTGTTATTAAAGGCTTGATTCTTTAAACCCTCGGGAACATTTCCTTCGCGCTCATCAAGCATTCGGACAAATCCCCCAAGTGGTATCATAGCAAGGGTATATTCTGTTCCCGTTTTACCTACATGGCGATAGATAGGCTTACCAAATCCGACCGAGAAACGCAGTACCTTCACACCACATCGACGAGCAATAAAATAATGGCCAAATTCATGAAAGGTAATCAGAACACCTAATGAAATAACAATAGAGAGGATATTTTGAATCATGAAACACTACCGTCAGAAATATACTTTTGAGCTAAAGAACGTGCTTGAGCATCCGCTTCAAAAACATCTTCAATTGCATCAATAGCAACAATATTCGTAGAAGAAAGCACTTTTTCATTAAAACGAGCAATATCAAGAAAAGAAATTTTTCGCTCCAGAAAAGCATCGACTGCGACCTCGTTCGCTGCATTTAAAGCCGCCATTGCAGAGCCACCAGCAAACCAAGCATCTGCGGCTAGTTGCAAATTAGGAAAGCGAGTTAAATCAGGAGCTTCAAAGTTTAATCGGGCCACGTCAACCAAATTCAAGGGATCAACTTGCGTCTCAATACGATCAGGCCAAGTCATCCCATAAGCAATGGGAATTTTCATATCTGGATTGCCCATTTGTGCAATAACGGAACCATCTCGATAAGACACCATAGAATGAATAATACTTTCTGGGTGAACCACCACCTCAACATCATTCGGAGTGACATCAAATAACCAACAGGCTTCGATTAGCTCAAGCCCTTTGTTCATAAGAGTTGCTGAATCGATCGATATCTTCTGCCCCATGGACCAATTTGGATGTTTACATGCCTGTTCAGGAGTTACAGAAGACATCTCGCCCAAAGACCAAGTTCTAAAAGGTCCACCAGATGCAGTAAGAAGAATTTTAGATATGTCTTTTTTGTGGGCGCCTTGGGAAGTTTGAGGCAAGCTTTGATAGATCGCGTTATGCTCACTATCGATGGGCAGAAGCACGACGTTATGGCGCGCGACCTCATCCATAAACAACTTACCGGCTGTCACCAAAGACTCTTTATTTGCCAACAAAGTTCGCTTACCTGCTCGAATCCCTGCCAAAGTCGGCTTAAGACCAGCAAATCCCATGATCGCGGCCATAACTTGATCAACAGCTGAATCAGAAGCAATGCTATCCAAAGCATCACTTCCCCATTCAAATGAAGTTGGCAAGCCCACACACAAAAGAGCCAACTCCTCACAGGCTTTCTCTGTTCCCATAACGACTCTTTGCGGCTTAAAGCGATGACAAATCTCCGCCATTTTAGCTACATTTTCATTTGCTGATGCACAGATCAAGGAAAACTTATCAGGATGCTGAGCAATAATATCTAGTGTACTCTGACCTATTGAGCCCGTTGCACCTAGCAAACAAATCCCCTGCATTAAAGCCATCCAGCCAAACTCAATAACAACACATAAATAGGCGCTGCTGCAGTCAAACTATCAACTCGATCCATGACACCGCCATGCCCAGGAATCAAGCGACTTGAATCTTTCAAAGACTCATGACGCTTAAACAAACTTTCAGTCAAATCACCTAAGACCGAAACTGACGAAGTCAACAGAGCAATCAAAGCCAACACAAGCCACTGGGAAACGATAAAGTCACTATAAAAAGCAAAAAACATAACGCCTAACTGAGTTAAAGCCAATCCGCCAATGACGCCTTCCCATGATTTACCAGGACTAACAAACTTAGCAAGCTTACGTTTTCCAAATGCACGACCAGCAAAGTAAGCGCCAGAATCTGCCCCCCAAATCAATCCCATGAGAAGCAAAACCCACATTACAAAATCATCAGTTTGCCTTAAGACAACCAAAGCACACCAAGTAGTCAGTAAGACCAATACACCAAATAAAAGACGACTATTGGTATGACGCCATTGCAGTAAATCGGGGTAGCGTACAACCCAATACAAGGCAAGTAACCACAAAAGAGGCGCTAAATTTAAAAGTAACGCCTGTGCATCAAATGCAAAAACAACAAAGCACAAGACACCAATTAATACAGCAAAAAGTACGCGACCAATTTGATTTAGCACACCAGACAAACGAGCCCATTCCCAACCCGCTAATAAAACCACACCAACCATTGAGATAATAAAGCTAGATTCTTGCAATATAAAAACAGCACAAACAAACAAAACAGCCATAACAATGGCACTTAAAACCCGTGGGAGTAACATGCTTAACGACCACCATAACGACGTTGACGATTTTGATAAATATGCAATGCTTCATCAAAATGTTGTTGATCAAAATCCGGCCATAACACCGGCAAAAAGACAAACTCAGAATACGCAGTTTGCCATAATAAGAAGTTGCTAATTCGTTCTTCACCAGATGTTCTTATTAACAAATCTGGCTCAGGTAAATCAGCCAGTTGTATACATTCACCTAATGATGATTCATCCACTTCATCTAAAGACAATTCACCTAACAAAACTTGCTCTGCTATTTTTTTAGCGGCTTGAGCAATATCCCAGCGCCCACCATAATTTGCAGCAATAACAAGTGTCATTTGATCATTGTCTTTTGTTGCTTCAACTGTTTCCGCAATTTGTCGTTGCAAACTGTCACTAAAAGCAGAAGTGTCACCTATTATCTCAAGTCGAATTTTATGCTCATTCAGTCGCTTTAACTCTTTTTTAAGAGAGCGCATAAACAAGGCCATCAAGCCATCAACTTCTATTTTAGGGCGTTTCCAATTTTCGCTAGAGAAGGCAAACAACGTAAGCACCTTCACTCCAGATCGAGCTGCCATTTCTACAGTACGGCGAACAGCGGCAGCACCAGCAGTATGACCCGCTATGCTTGGGAGATGTTTTTTCTTCGCCCAACGATTATTACCATCCATGATTATGGCAATATGCGCAGGCACAACTACAGATTCAAAATCATCGCCAACCAATTCAGACATATTTATTCCTAGCCTATAAAAAAAGCGAGCCGAAGCCCGCGTTTTTTTATTAAATTTCCATCAAATCTTTTTCTTTTGCGGCCAGACGCTCTTCAACTAGAGCTACGTACTTGTCTGTAATTTTTTGCACTTGATCTTGTCCACGACGCTCATCGTCTTCAGAAATCTCTTTTTCTTTCACAAGATCTTTCAGGCCACCGTTAGCATCACGACGAACATTACGAATAGAAATTCGGCCATTTTCAGCTTCATTTTTTGCTTGCTTGAAGTAATTCTTACGAGTTTCTTCCGTTAAAGCAGGCATAGGAATACGAATAAGGTTGCCGTTGGTTGCAGGATTCAAACCAAGGTCCGACTTCATAATGGCCTTTTCAATTTCAGGAACCAAGTTATTTTCCCAAGGAGAAATACCTAAAGTGCGAGCATCTTCAACAGTAATGTTTGCAACTTGGCTCAGTGGTGTTTCAGAGCCGTAATAATTCACTTTAACGGAATCAAGAATACTTGGGTGCGCACGACCCGTACGAATTTTTTTAAACGCAGACTCAACAGAAGAAACCGCTTTACCCATACGCTCTTCTGCATCTTTAAGAATTTCGTTAATCATAACTTCCTCACTTAATCAGTGTACCTTCACTACCACCAACCATGATATTCACCAAGGCACCTGGCTTGTTCATATTAAATACGCGTATCGGCATACCGTGGTCACGAGTTAAACAGAATGCTGTTAGATCCATGACTCCTAGCTGCTTCTCAATCACTTCGTCATAACCCAATGTATCATACTTAACAGCATCAGGATCTTTCATTGGATCAGCTGAATAAACGCCATCCACTTTCGTTGCCTTCAATACAACATCTGCATCAATCTCAATGCCGCGTAAACAAGCAGCAGAGTCAGTTGTAAAGAACGGATTCCCCGTACCAGCAGAGAAGATAAGAACATCACCTTCTTTCATTAATCGCATAGCACGACGTCGGTCATAAGGTTCAACAATACCTGTCATGGTAATAGCGGACATAACACGAGTAGCAATATTTGCTCGTTCCAATGCATCACGCATTGCCAAAGCATTCATTACCGTTGCTAGCATTCCCATGTGGTCGCCAGTTACGCGGTCCATTCCTGCTTCGCTCAACGCTTGGCCACGAAATAGGTTACCACCACCAATAACAATACCGACTTCAACACCAATACCACGTAATTGACCGATCTCTAGGGCGATACGATTCAACACTTTCGGGTCGATACCAAAGGACTCGTCACCCATTAAGGCTTCGCCACTCAGTTTAAGCAAAATTCGCTTATATTTTGGACTCTTTTCTTTTGACATACCAACCTCCGGCAATGGTTCATTTCCTTAATAACTTAGACCGATACAATCAACCCAAATCATTCTTACCTTTCATAAAAAGGGGCAGTCAAGCTGCCCCTTTTCTTTGCAAGACATCACAACTAAAGATTAGCCTTTAAGTTGAGCCGCCACTTCTGCAGCGAAATCCACTTCAGCAACTTCGATACCTTCACCCACTTCAAGGCGAATGAAAGAAGAAACTGTTGCGCCAGCGTCTTTTACAAGCTGACCCACTTTGATTTCTGGGTTCTTAACGAAAGGCTGTTCAACCAAGCTGTTCTCAGCCAAGAACTTCTTCATACGACCTACAATCATTTTATCAACGATTTCTGCAGGCTTACCAGCCATGTCTGGCTGAGCACGTACGATTTCTTCTTCTTTCGCCAAAACATCAGCAGGCATGTCTTCGCCACGTACAACACGAGGCGCAACAGCAGCAACATGCATAGATACGTCTTTAGCTAGTTCAACAGAACCACCTTCCAACTGAGTCAATACAGCGATTTGACCATTACCGTGTAGGTAACCACCAACTAAACCACCTTCAATGATAACTGCGCGGCGAGGTGTAATGTTTTCACCAATTTTTTGAACTAGAGCTTCACGAGCATCAAGCATTTCACCTGAGATCACTTTAGCCATATCGGTTTCTTTCGTTGCAAAAACAACGTCAGCAACTTTGTTCGCAAAAGAAACAAAACCTTCATCACGAGAAGCGAAGTCAGTTTCAGAGTTTACTTCCACAAGAACACCGTAAGAAGCATCATCAGCAACACGCATGATGATAGTACCTTCAGCTGCAGTACGGCCCGCTTTTTTAGCTGCCTTCATGCCACTTGATTTACGTAGTTCTTCAATTGCCACTTCGATGTCAGCGTTAGCAGCGACAAGTGCTTTTTTACACTCCATCATGCCTAGACCAGTACGATCACGTAGCTCTTTTACCAATGCTGCAGATACTGCGGCCATGTTAAATCCTCTTTTACTAATTCAAATTTAAAAAAGGAGGTAAGAAACCTCCCTTTAGAAACTAGAACAAACTAGAAAGTTTGCTTACGCTTCAGTAGCTTCGCTTACTTCAACGAATTCGTCAGCATTTCCAGCAGTCGTAGCACGACCTTCTAGAACTGCGTCAGCGAAAGCGCCAACGTATAACTGAACAGCACGAATCGCATCATCGTTAGCTGGAATGATGTAATCAACACCATCTGGATTACTGTTAGTATCAACGATACCGATAACAGGAATACCTAATTTGTTTGCTTCTTTAATAGCAATACGTTCGTGGTCAACATCAACTACGAACAATACATCTGGAAGGCCACCCATATCCTTGATACCACCCATAGAAAGCTCAAGTTTCTCAAGCTCACGAGTACGCATCAAAGCTTCTTTTTTAGTTAGCTTTTCGAATGTACCATCGGACATTTGAGTTTCAAGCTCACGAAGACGCTTGATAGATGCACGAATAGTTTTGTAGTTAGTCAACATACCACCCAACCAACGGTGGTTTACGTATGGCATACCAGAGCGAGCAGCTTGCTCTTTAATAGTTTTAGATGCAGCACGCTTAGTACCAACAAACAAAACCTTGTTTTTGTTCTCAGCCATTTTCTTAACAAGCTCAAGAGCTTCATTAAGTGCAGGAACAGTGTGCTCAAGGTTAATGATATGAATCTTGTTACGAGCACCAAAAATGAAAGGCTTCATTTTTGGGTTCCAATAACGAGTTTGGTGACCGAAGTGTGAACCAACCTGTAGAAGGTCGCGCATAGAAACTGTAGGCATTTTACTATCCTTTATATTTGGGTTATTTATGCTTACCAGCTAAAAGCATCAGTCAGATAAGGTTTAAGGCAACCTATGACACCCCAGACACTCTTATTTAATTGCGGCAAGATCGTTGATTTAATAAATTCACTTATCTCAAGAAAGACCCTGAGCAAGCGGGCGTTTTATACCATATCCGAGCCAAAACCAAAAGACTTGGTCGCTTTTTTTTACGCATAATTACGATGAGTTTTTTCAACGAGGGAGGCGATTCTACCGTACAACTCATGTAGAATATGCGGCAACTTATTAGAACCTATTTTAAGATACGTACATTATGAGCAACGAAACACTACTAAAGATCAAAGAACTCACTACAAATGGTCGCGTAGAAGTTCCTTCTTGGACTCCTCGCCCAGCATCTACACGCTTTACTGACATTAGCGATATTGAAGGCATGCGCACAGCAGGCAAGCTAGCCGCTGATGTATTGATCATGCTAGAAGAATTTGTTGTACCTGGCGCTACCACAGAGCAAGTCGACATCATTGCACACAATTACATTGTGCAGGAGCAAGGTGCTATTCCTGCTCCGCTCAACTATCACGGCTTCCCAAAATCTTGCTGCACGTCTGTTAACGATGTTATTTGTCATGGCATCCCAAATGATAAAGCATTGAAAAAAGGTGACGCAGTAAATATTGACATCACCATTATCAAAGATGGTTACTACGGCGACACAAGTAGAATGTTCTTTGCCGGCACGGCTCTTCCTCATGCGGAACGACTAGCTAAAGTAACGCAAGAATGTCTCTACCTTGCAATCGACCTTGTGAAACCTGGCACTCGTTTAGGTGACATCGGCGCAGCCATCTCTGCACATGCCCATAAACACCATTATTCAGTAGTTGAAGAATATTGCGGCCACGGCGTCGGAACCACATTCCATGGCGAACCTCAAGTGGCCCATTACGGCAAAGCTGGCACTGGCGCCATTCTAGAAGAAGGGATGACATTAACCATTGAACCTATGATTAATGCTGGCAAGAAACAAGTAAAACACACAGGCCCTGACAACTGGATTGCAAAAACCAAAGACGGTCGCTTATCCGCTCAATATGAACATACTTTATTGGTAACAGCTGACGGCGTTGAAGTACTCACTCGTCGCCCAGAGGAGAAACGCTTTTCATAAAAAAGCGTTTCTCAGCACCCAAGCAAAAATTTGACTGGTTATATTATTTAAATACATTTAATTGATTCTTCGAGGCTCCTGTATGGATTTCCCTGCTTTTCCAGACGCTCCACCACTCCTCACCCAGGAAGAAAAACAAGAACTGGCTCAACCTAATTGCTCCATCGTTCGCTACAAAGCCATTATTGAAGAAAAAACCAGTGTTTATAATGACCTTTTTCACTCTCTTTATCCGATCGAAAAACTGGTCAAAGGCTTGTCATCTTTTTTCGATGAAATATTACAAGCCGCTTGGACAGCAAAGGGATTAAACAACGAAAACCACGTTAGCCTAGTTGCCGTTGGCGGCTACGGTCGAAGCGAACTACATCCAAAGTCAGACATTGACCTTCTCATCCTAATCGAGAATGAAACATCTGCCCCTAAAGACAAACTCGAAAACTTTATTACTTTCTTATGGGACATCAATTTAGACATCGGACACAGTGTTCGAACCATTGATGAATGTACTACCCTCGCAGAGCAAGACATTACTATCATTACCAACTTGATAGAATCTCGTACTTTGACTGGACCATCTAACCTACTCACTCTGTTACAACAAAATATTGAAACAGACAAAATGTGGGATGGACATTCCTTTTACCAAGCCAAGCTTGCCGAACAAAAGCAGCGTCACGCAAAATATCAAAACACAGCCTACAACTTAGAACCCAACCTAAAAGAATGCCCAGGTGGACTTCGCGATATGCAGGTCATTGACTGGGTTGCTAAACGCCATTTACACACTCACAGACTTAGCGCCCTTATCGAAAAAGAATTCTTATCTGAAGATGAATACATACAATTAAAAGGTGCTGTTAGCCATCTATGGCGTGTGCGCTGGGCTTTACACATTGTGGCAGGACGCAAAGAAGATCGCCTTCTTTTTGATCATCAGCGCACACTAGCTCAGCTGCTTGGCTTTGATGACGACGACTTAAAACGCAACGTAGAACGCTTCATGCAGGGCTATTATCAAAGCGTTGCCGCCATTCAACAGTTAAACGACTTGTTACTGCAACACTTCGAAGAGTCTTTTCTGGCTAACGATGAAGTCAACACAGTAGAAATACTCAACGACCATTTTCAAATAGCAAACGGACAACTTGAAGCTCGCTCAGAGACATTATTTCAAGACAATCCGTCCTGCATGCTGGAAATCTACGTTTTATTTGGTACCCACGAAAACATCAAAGGCATTCGCTCAAATACCATGCGACAACTTCGAGACAATCTAGAACTTGTTGATGAAAGCTTCCGAAGTGACAAAAAGAATAACAGCTTGTTCTTGGACATTATTGCAAGTCGCTACCGCTTAAGTAGTATTTTAAGGTCCATGAAACACCTAGGACTTTTAGGGCGCTACCTTCCAGAATTCGGCGCTATTATTGGACAGATGCAACACGATCTATTCCATATTTATACAGTCGATGCTCACACATTACAGCTAGTCGAAAACTTACGTCGTTTATGGCTACCAGAATACAAACAAAAATTCCCTATTTCATCGCAAGCCATTCGCCATATTTCCAAAGTCGAACTGATCTATATCGCAGGCTTGTATCATGACATCGCCAAAGGTCGAGGAGGAGATCACTCGGAACTAGGTTGTGTCGATGCCCAAGCCTTTTGCGAGCAACACAGCCTATCCAAGCGAGATACGGAACTGGTGGTTTGGTTAGTCCGAAACCACTTGTTTATGTCTGTTACAGCACAACGTAAAGACATATCTGACCCTGAAGTTATTTGGGAGTTTGCCAACTACGTTAAAGACCAAGAACATCTAGATTATTTGTTTATCTTAACCGTAGCGGACATCAATGCCACTAACCCAACCATGTGGAATAGCTGGCGCGCCTCGCTTATGCGCCAGCTTTATTTGGAAACAAAACGCGCTTTACGCCGCGGACTTGACTCCCCTATTGATGCTGAAATGATCAGCGATGAACACAAACAACGCGCATTAGAAATCATGATTGAGCGCAATCTAGACATCATCGAAGCTGAGAATATTTGGAACACAATAGAAGACGAATACTTTATTCGCTCCAATGGGGATGAAATTGCTTGGAATACAGAAGCCATTTTGAAACACCAGCCAAGTGATAAACCACTCATTGCCATTACACCTCTGGGCGGACGTAACTTCTCTGGCGCAAGCAAAATTTTCATCTACACGCTCATTAGCAAACATTTATTTGCTGTGACGGCCGCGACTTTTGAGCAACTTGGATTAACTATCCTAGACGCAAAAATAAGCCAAACCAGCAATAATTATACGCTAGATAGCTTTGTTGTTATGGACAGCACCGAAAACGGCACAGATCTACATCTCGACAGAGATAAGATCAACCTCATTCGAAACACCTTGATGGAACAACTGGAAACACCGTCTTTGTACGAAAGCGTGGTACAACGACACACACCAAGAATCCTAAAAATATTCAACTCTCCTGCAACAGCGCATTTTGTGAGCCAACCAGAAGAGGTTTGGTCTGCATTGGAAATCACTGCGCCGGACCGTCCAGGTTTACTTGCGCTAATTGGTCAGTTCTTTATGAACAACAACATCATGCTACACAAGGCCAAAATCGCAACATTAGGTGAGCGAGTAGAAGATACCTTTTATATCACAGAAGAAAATGGCAACCTCATTACAGATAACGATCGTATGAACGACATTTGTACATTATTAAAAGAGAAAATAGACCGTTTCTCAAAAGCGATGGATTAAAGACATATGAACTCTCTTATACATTCTTTGCACCCGTATCCGTTTCAAAAGCTTGCAGAGCTATTGGAAGGAGTCACACCAAATCCAGATAAAAAGCTGATTAAATTAACCATTGGCGAACCACAACATGAAGCACCTCAAGTTGTCTTAGATACGTTAGCCAAAAGCCTGAATGGCGTCAGTAAATACCCTGGAACAAAGGGTGAACTGTCATTACGCAGTGCGATTAGCGAATGGGCCAAACGTCGTTTCTCTCTTGAGAGCCTAGATCCTGAAACAGAAATACTCCCAGTATCCGGTACTCGAGAAGCGCTTTTTGCAATCACTCAAACACTTGTTGGTGAAAAAGATCAGCCTTTGGTTATTAGCCCAAACCCTTTCTATCAAATCTACGAAGGGGCTGGCATTCTTTCAGGTGCAAAACTTCATTTTCTTCCTTGCAGCTCAGACACCAACTACAAAGTCGATTACCAGCAAGTCAGCGATGATATCTGGAAGCGCTGTGAAGTGCTTTTTGTTTGTTCACCAAACAATCCAAGCGGCACAGTTACAACGCTTGAGGAATACGCCTTCCTAATCGAAAAAGCAAAGACCTTTAACTTTACGATTGTCGCAGATGAATGCTATTCCGAGATTTATTTTGGAGATCAGGCTCCATTAGGGTTACTCGAAGCATGCACAATGCTTGACAATACAGATTATAAACACTGCCTGATTTTTCAATCTCTTTCTAAACGCTCTAACCTACCAGGTTTACGCTCTGGCTTTGTTGCAGGCGATGCCAGCTTATTAAAGCCGTTTTTGCTATACCGCACTTATCAGGGCTGCGCTATGCCGGTTCACCATCAAGAAGCTTCCATTGCCGCTTGGAATGATGAAGTTCATGTCGCGAAGAACCGCGAGATCTACACCCGCAAGTTTGATTCTGTACTCGAAATACTGTCTCCTTTTATGGCCGCCACCAAACCGGAAGCAGGCTTTTACTTATGGCCAAAAGTAGGCATAACAGACGAAAAGTTTTGCACTGCTCTATACAAAGAAGAAGCAGTATTAGTGTTACCTGGAAGCTATTTAGGCAGGGATGTAAACGGCGAAAATCCTGGTAGCCAACATATTCGAATGGCACTTGTTGCAGAAGAATCTGAGTGCGTTGAGGCAGCTGAGAGAATCAAAGCTTTCCTTACTCGCAACAACCTTAAATAATTTTTAGTTACAACACTCAGCTGGAGAACTACATGAGTAATTCAATTTTCGCATTCGGTCTAGGTATCGGAGCACAAAACAAAGAAGGCAACTGGTTAGAGGTTTTCTATTCAGCACCAACACTTGGCGCGGAAAAAAGCACACTAGATGCTATTCTAGAAAGCACAAACTATGAAGGTGGCAACAGTACACTTGTTCTAGATGAAAGCGACCTAAACCGCCTACACATGAATCTTCTTAAAGCTGGCAACATTGAACAAGCTGAACTGGCTTCTCGCTTAAAAGCCTCTACTCAGCCTGTTGTTTTGTGTGTTCTAGCCACCGACGAAGCACCACAAAATCCAGCTGAAGTATATTTGAAGCTGCAATTGATTTCACATCGTCAAGTACAACCTCACAACACAGTTTTAGATGGCATGTTCGGCCTACTAATTAACACGGCATGGACAAGCGAAGGCCCAATTGATGTTCGCGAATTGGCAGACCGTCAATTAAGCGCTCGCATGGAAGGTTGCACTATCGAAGTTTACAGCGTAGATAAATTCCCCAAAATGCTGAACTTTGTCGTACCAACTGGCATTCGCGTTGGCGATGCAGCGCGCATCCGTTTAGGCGCTCATTTGGGCGAAGGCACAACAGTTATGCATGAAGGTTTCGTAAACTTCAATGCTGGAACATTAGGCACAAGCATGGTTGAAGGCCGTATTTCTGCTGGCGTTGTTGTTGGAGACGGTTCGGATCTAGGTGGCGGCTGCTCAACAATGGGAACATTGTCTGGTGGCGGCAACATTGTCATTGGAGTGGGTGAAAAGTGCCTAATTGGTGCTAACGCAGGTATCGGTATTGGTCTTGGTGATCGCTGTACTGTTGAATCTGGCCTGTACATCACAGCCGGCTCCAAAGTCGCAGTATTAGATGAAAACAACCAAGTTGTTTCTACTGTCAAAGCACGCGACCTTTCTGGGCAATCTGACCTTCTTTTCCGTCGCAACTCAGAAACAGGCGCGATCGAGTGCAAAACAAATAAAACAGCCATTGCCTTAAATGAAGCGCTTCACGCAAATAACTAAGCAATACAAGCTACGAATAAAAAGTGCCTGGCTTTTTCAAGTCAGGCATTTTTCTAACTTATTCATTCATCAGTTATAACTAAACCTATGTAGAGAGAGAAATATGATTGATATTTACGGTATTAAAAACTGCGACACTATGAAAAAAGCGTTTCGCTGGTTAGAAGAACATAAGATTGAATACCGCTTTCATGACTATAAAAAAGAAGCCTTAGAAGCCGGAACAGCAAAAGCTTGGATGGATGAGTTAGGCTGGGAAAATGTTATTAATAAACGTGGAACCACTTGGCGCAAATTAGATGAAGAGACGAAAAGCGCAATGAATAACGAGCTGGCTATAGACACAATAATCAACCAGCCCTCAATGATAAAACGCCCTCTTATTATAGCGAATGGCGAAATCTATTTAGGCTTTAATTCAGACGAGTATTCTCAGAAATTGCTTTAACGTAATACTGGCGTATAAATTCGAGGAGTTGTTTTAGTTGGTACAGTCGGTATCACTGTCGGTGTATAACCTGCAGAAGATACATCTGAACGAATCACTGGTACAAAAAAGGATTCTTGAACGACAACAGGCTTATCTATAAGAGCGCATCCAACATTAAGCAAACCCAAAAAAACAACAACACCTAACTTCATAATTCCACCTTTATATGAATCTCCTGTTATAGTAGCAGGTTCTTCCATAAGGTAGCGAAAACCAACACAAAGGTAAAGAATGTCTAACTTGTCACCCACACTAAAACTCGCCATAGATCTTATCTCTCGCCCTTCTGTAACGCCAGAAGATGCTGGTTGCCAAGATCTAATGATCAGCCGATTAAAAAATATTGGGTTTGAGGTTGAATACATGCCATTTGGTGATGTGAAAAACTTCTACGCAAAACGTGGCACCACTGGTCCAAATTTATGTTTTGCTGGACATACGGATGTTGTTCCAACAGGCCCTGAAAACGAATGGAAAGTACCTCCCTTCTCACCAGAGATTGTTGATGGCATGCTATTTGGACGTGGCGCGGCGGACATGAAAGGCAGTTTGGCAGCCATGGTGACAGCTGTAGAAGCCTTCATCCATGAGCATCCAGATCACCAAGGTCAAATTTCATTCCTTATTACCAGTGATGAAGAAGGCCCTTTTGTTGATGGCACTACTCGTGTTGTCGATACCTTAATGGAACGCGATGAGAAAATAGATTGGTGTATTGTTGGTGAACCTTCTAGCACAAAGACGCTAGGGGACATTATTAAAAATGGTCGCCGTGGTTCATTTAGCGGCGATTTAACTGTTTATGGAAAACAAGGTCATGTTGCTTATCCTCACCTAGCTGAAAATCCAATTCATTTGGCCGCACCAGCACTAGCTGAAATGTCGAGCACGCATTGGGATGACGGTAACGAATTCTTTCCGCCAACCAGCTTCCAGGTCTCCAACATACAAGCCGGAACTGGTGCAACGAACGTGGTTCCAGGGACATTAAACGCCCAATTCAACTTCCGCTTTTCTTCTGAGCTCAGCTTTGATGCATTAAAAGTACGCGTGCTAGAAATTCTGGACAAACATAATTTACGTTACGACATTGAATGGACCTACAATGGCTTGCCATTCTTAACTCGTCCAGGAAATCTAGTTGATGCTATCGTAGAAGCAGTTCAATCCACAGTTGATATTACTCCCGAACTTTCTACGTCTGGAGGTACATCTGATGGTAGATTCATTGCGAAAATGGGCACTCAAGTAGTCGAGCTTGGCCCTATCAATGCAACGATCCACCAGATAAATGAGTGCGTAGACGCTGAAAGCCTAAACAACTTATCGCTCATTTATACTCGTATTCTGAAAAACCTATTTGTGCAAAACACATAAACCAAGATTAGAATGAAAAGCACTCTGCATAAACGGATAATGAAACTCGGAGAAAATCCTAAGCTTGCCTTGATCAAAATGATTCAAGGCGGACTTATGTTTGTATTCGGCGTGCTCATTTTAATGATTGCAGATCGGATTTTACAGCCATCTATTAGCCAAGAAATCATCGCATTATTAGGGCTAATGATTGCAAGCGTTGGCTTAATATGGACGCTCGTAGGCTATTTATCTATGAGCGTGCTTAGGATTTATTACATGATTAAAAAGAAGGATTAACAGGATGCAAACAGATATTGAAATCTATACATTATCCTGCCCAACAGAAAAAATCATAACCTGGCTTGAAGACACTTTCACACTTGTGAAAACAAGTACACCATCGACATTATGCACAAAGGTGTCTGTTTCATCGAATGATAACATCATCGACATTACTATTTTGGAACAAGCCGCAGGTAAGCGCTTTACTTCCATCTGGTTTGATTCAGATAAAACACCGTGGGAAAATGATATATGCTGCGCTAGAGATGCATTTCAAGCTCTCGATTGTGAAATCCGTTGTAACTTTCAAGGATGGGAAGAAGATGGAGATCAAGACCCAGATCAGTGGTGGCGAATAGGCCCACATGGAGAAGGCCCTTTTATCTGGGAATAAAGGTACGAAGTCATAGAAAACTCGTAATCAAAGCATCAATCACAAACTCAGATTGATATTTTCATGACTTAATAATAACAAGCAAACGTAATATAGAGACTTAACACATGCAAATTACACTCCTTAAAGGCAAGCTTCACATGGCCAGCGTTTCCCAAGCAGAGCTTTGGTACGACGGTTCATGCGCCATTGATAAAGACCTTGTAGAACTTGCAGGCTTTAGAGAGTTTGAAAAAATCGACATCTACAATGTTGATAATGGTGAGCGTTTTCACACTTATGTTATTTTGGCAGAAGCGGGCTCTGGCACTATTTCAATGAATGGTGCGGCAGCAAGAAAAGTCCAAGTAGGTGACCGAGTCATTATTGCAGCGTATGGACAAATAGAAGAAGCCGAAGCTGGCAACTTTAAACCTAAGTTGGTGTATTTAAACAAAGACAACAATGTTGAAAGAACCACCAATACTATTCCCGTACAGAAAGACTAAACTCAATTACCAATACATAAAAACAAAAAGGCCAGCCTCTACATCTTAGAAGCTGGCCTTTATTTTCTCTTTATACTTTTATGCTAATACAGCTAAAGCAGCATCGTAATTTGGCTCATCTGCTGTTTCTGCAACCTGCTCAGTATGAATAACGATACCGGTTTCATCAAGAACAACAACCGCACGAGACAAAAGACCAAGTAGCGGCCCAGTAGAAAAACTTAGTCCGTAATCTTCACCGAATGTTGAGCGGAAGCTAGAACCTGTATCAACATTGTCTATCCCTTCAGCACCACAAAAGCGCGCTGCCGCAAAAGGTAAATCTGCTGAAATACAAAGAACATTAACGCCCTTTAGTGCGACAGCCGATTCATTAAATTTACGAACAGATGTTGCGCATGTAGGAGTATCGATAGAAGGAAAAATATTTAATACTAATTTCGCACCTTTATAATCTGCTAGCGTTGCAACAGACAAATCAGTTTTAACTAACTCAAACGCTGGCGCAGCTGAACCTACAGCAGGAAGTGAACCTGCTGTTTCAAATGGATTGCCTTTAAGTGTAACAGTAGCCATACATAGTCTCTTAAATATATTAAGCAATAAAGCGGTAATTCATTAACCGCGGATAATAGAAACGTTTTCTGCTTGTTTACCTTTTTCACCTTCTGTGACATAAAAGCGAACCAGCTGACCTTCAACAAGAAAGCGGCGACCACGGCCACGAATAGCACGGTAATGAACAAAAACATCATCACCATTTTCCATTGTTAAAAAGCCAAAACCTTTAGAAGAGTTAAACCACTTAACCGTTCCTTGTTCACGATCATCATCTTCGTCTTCTTCAGACTCAGAATCACCACCAGCAATGCGAACTTGGCTTACCATAGCACCGACATAAACAGACACTAAAACAAAACCAAAGTAGACTAGAAAGTTGGTTCCCATTTCTTCTTTCAAAACCCCAGCAATAAGCAATGGGACAATCAAAGCAATAACGAGACTAACGACAAATGCGCGCAACGAAAAAAAACCGGAATTAGCAGAAGAACCTTTACCATGCGAAACATTATCATAATGATCATTCATAACAGTATATCTCTTATCAAATTAAATATTATTGTGAAAGGAGCCCTTTAGAGGCTCCGTATTAGTACAAAAATGTAAAAATAAACATATTTACTAAACTCTTCCTGAAATTGCATGTGAAGCTAAAGAAGATAGTAGTAAAATCTTTATTCACTTTAATACGAGCAATTTTCACGCCATCTCTCTACTAAAATGGTCTCAATTAGAGCAAACAGCAAGCGCAGAACAGCTTATAAAATACGAATTTAGGAAACTAAGGTTAACACACAGAAGGTAGCCATGAACACCTCACAAATCAACCAAAGAATAGACGAATTAGAATTTAAAATTCAATTCCAAGAAGACACAATTGACAGTTTAAACCAGGCATTAATTACACAACAAAAAGATATAATTTTAATGAAAGAAAAACTCATTATGATGGGAAAACAATTAGAATCTTATCGCCAACAACAAAGTATTCATGAAGGCGAAAGACCACCCCATTATTAACAGTATATTTTTACTAAGACTAAAGTGCTTTTAGGCTATATAAACCTTTATAGCCTAAGGCAATAAACCCAAAGACTTCAATGCATATACGTCAAAGCGTCCAGATTTACCTTCAAGTAGATATGTTGGTTCAGTATTATTTAAAAATGGAGCACCTTTAGGGCGTTTAACCACTACTCTGTATTCTGCTAGCTGCATCGCGAAGGGTAAAAGCTCGTCTGCATCCGTATCTTGACCAACCAAATCACGAAAAAAAGCCATTTCTTTTTTGGCTGCCGCCGAAGATTTTTCCATGTGCGGATACATAGGATCAAGATAAACAACATCAAATGACTGATTTTCAATGCCTCGAATATCCGTATCTAGTAATACCATTCTCTCTATTATCTCAGCCACTTGATGATGAAAAGAGCCGCGGTATAAGCCATCTTGCAGCATAGCTCGGACAAAGCCCACTCGTTCACACAATGAAACAGTGCAGCCTAGACAAGCCAACACAAAAGCATCTCTTCCCAAGCCTGCCGTGGCGTCCAATACAGACAAGTTGGAAGCTTTATTCAAACCCACTGCTTTTGCTATATCTTGTCCTTTTCCTCCACCGAACCGTCTTCTATGATCAACAGCACCGGAGGTAAAATCGACAAGTACTGGTTTAGGTGCCCCTTTGCCCGTTTTCGCAATAGAGATACCTTCTTCGGTTTTCAACAATAAATATTCATAGTTAGAGACAGATTTAATATGCTCTTTAAGAGAGTAAAAAGGCAGCTTTAGTCTTTTAGCCAATAATTTGACGTCTGCTTCTAAACAAGCATCGGTTGTCGCTACCGCAATGGAATCCAACAAAAGCACTTCTCTCCAAGGTAATCAAAAATCAAAAATAAAAAATGAATAAGAAACTTATTTATACGATGCAATATAAAATATATTGATAAAAGAAAAGCCTCTAGTGTGTAGAGGCTTTTCTTTTAAATCTGAGCATCTAACCTAACCCTTTCAAGCATCTAAAATCTACTTTTGCGTTATTTCAAAAATACACTAAGGCCAGAAGCATCGAACCTAATATTAGTCGATATATAAAAAATGGAAAAAAGCCAACTTTGTTAAGCCATTTTAAGAAAAGATAAATACACAAGTAAGCACTGATCGCAGACAAAATCACACCAGAGCTAATACTCACCCATTCAACTTCCGCCCCCAACGACAATAACTCAAGCAACTTCATACTTCCGGCCGCGAGAATCAAAGGTATCGATAATAGAAAAGAAAAACGTGCCGAGCATTCTCGACTAAAGCCAAGAAAGCGAGCGGCTGTCATAGTGATACCGGAACGAGACGTACCTGGAATCAGAGCCAATGCTTGAGCCAAACCTATGTATATTACACTCTTAAGGCAAAAGTCATGCTCTACTTTATTACTTGAGCCATAACTGTCAGAAAGCCATAGAAGAGCACCAAATCCAATCGTGGTATAACCAATGACTTCAACTGAGCGTAAATGCTGACTAATAAAATCACCGAATATCAATCCAGCCAAACAAGCAGGTATTGTTGCAAGAACAACCCACCAAGCCAAACGACTATCCAATGTAGATGTCCCGCTCTTAATAGACAAACACCATGCAATCGTAATTTGCACTAGGTCTTTCCGAAAGTACGCAACAATCGCAATAAGAGTTCCAACATGCACAGCCACATCAAAAGCCAGACCTTGGTCTTGCCAGTTCAGTAACTGGGCTGGAAGAATCAAATGAGCAGAACTTGAGATAGGCAAAAACTCAGTAAGACCCTGAATTAATGATAAAAAGACAATTTGATACCACAACATAAAGCTATCGTTTCCCGATACGAGGCGCCTGCTTTTCCCAAGTGATTTCATCCCTTAGGTAGGTTGGAATAGCGTCATAAGAAGACACTGTTTCACCGTTTTGGAAGGCCATCATCCCAAGTTCAGCAATACAAGCTGCACGAGGCGAAAAGTCTGTCAGTATATGCTCTGGAGCTTTAGGCAATCGCTTACTTAAAGTCTCCTCATAACACCAACCAGACCCCACACCATTAAATTCCATTTCAAACTCTGACAACAAATCAGGCTTTACTACCTGTTCGTTAACTCGAGTTTCTAATTGATACTGCCCATCCGTTTTATTAACGAAATAACCACCTAAATAAATTTCACCCATTCGAGCATCCAGAGCAGCAAGCCAATGGTTTTGACCTGTTTTCTGGAAAGCTTCTAACGATAAAGCCGCAAGGGTAGAGACAGGTATGGCAGGTAAATCCGCACCAAAAGCGAGCCCTTGCACCACTCCGGCACTTATTCGAAGTCCAGTGAATGATCCTGGACCACGACCAAAAGCAATGCCATCCAGATCAGACAAAGACATTCCAGCTTGGGAAAGAATCTGATCCACCATAGGTAAGATCAAATCATTATGAAGGCGAGGTGCCATGCGAAAATCTTCTAACACAACACCATCAATATTCAACGCCACAGAACAAGCTGGCGTTGACGTATCTAATGCTAAAATCGCCGTCATTGAATGGTTAAGCCTTTAAAGAGGTTAGCAAACTTTGTTTGATCTCATTTAAATCACCCACACCGTTTACTTTCACAAATTTAGGTGCTGTTGCACTGTCTGCTTTTAGCCAGTCTTGATAGTAACCAATCAATGGTGCCGTTTGGTCATGATAAACACCTAGGCGCTTACGAACCGTTTCTTCAGTGTCATCAACACGTTGAACAAGTTCATCTCCTGTTACATCATCTTTGCCTTCTACTTTAGGTGGATTGTAGATGACATGATAAGTACGTCCAGATGCTTCATGAACTCGACGACCACTCATACGTTTTACAATTTCTTCATCTGCAACATCAATCTCAACAACGTAATCGATACTTACGCCTGCTTCTTTCAACGCATCGGCTTGCGGAATTGTGCGAGGAAAGCCATCAAATAAGGCACCTTTTGCACAGTCATCTTGAGTCAAGCGCTCTTTTACCAAACCAATAATAATATCATCGGAAACAAGTTGACCTGCATCCATAACTGCTTTGGCTTTCAAGCCCATTTCGCTTCCTGCTTTTACCGCTGCACGCAACATATCTCCTGTAGAGATTTGCGGAATACCAAACTCTTCTGTAATGAATTGAGCTTGAGTACCTTTACCAGCGCCTGGCGCACCTAATAATATTACTCGCATAAAAAGTCTCCAAAGACAGCATAAACTGATTTGCAACTATGATTGATTCGTCACTTTAAAGCTAAAAAAGCGTCAAAGTGACGTGCTCAAGCCAATAATTGCATACTAAAAATTGAATGGCCGACAAGCATACCCAAGCAGCCCTTCAATATGCAAATTTACGCGTCGTTTTTTATTGTTTTATTACTCATATTGAGTGTTTCTCGAACAAATATAACCTTTAACCCGTGTTTTGCATTCCACTGGCAATACCTGCCATAGTAATCATTAGAGCCTTGTTTACCTCAGCGTTGTTGTCATCTTTGCGGCTGCGATACAAAAGCTCTGCTTGCAAATAATGCAGCGGATCAATGTAAGGGTTTCGTACATCAATAGATTGACGAATGGTTTTGTTATCTTCGATCAGTCTTTCTTGCTTCTTCAGCATTTTCACAAGCTCACTAACCTGCTTCAGTTTGCCTCGCAATAAACGACCTAAACCTTGTAACTCTTCATTCACCAAACGCTTCTCATAGTACTCAGCTATTTCAGGCTCAGCTTTCGCTAGAACCATATCTAACATGTCCAAATACGCACCAAAGAAAGGCCATTTCTGATGCATCTCACGCAGTTTCTCTAAGTTGCCAGATTCAACCACTTGTTGAATAGCGCTTTCAGCCCCCAACCAAGCAGGTAGCATCAATCGAATCTGCATCCATGCGAAAATCCAAGGAATCGCACGTAGACTCTCCACACCGCCATCGGAACGACGACGAGCAGGGCGTGAACCTAAAGGAAGCTTAGCCAATTCTTGTTCTGGTGTTGTTGCTCTGAAATATGGAACAAAATCTTCATGGCCGCGAATAATAGAACGATATTGGTTCATCCCCACTTCCGCCATTTCATCCATAATCGCACGCCACTCATCTTTTGGTGGCTCAGCTGGAATCAAAGACGCTTCCATTACTGCAGAGCAATACAGCTCTAAAGAACGTACAGCGATATCAGGAATACCGAATTTGAAACGAATCATTTCACCTTGTTCAGTCACGCGAATCGCACCATTAACAGAACCTGGAGGTTGGGACAGAATCGCCACATGTGCTGGGCCACCGCCACGACCAACGGTACCACCGCGACCATGGAACAAGGTCAAATGGACATCATGCTTTTTGCAAAGCTTAGTCAACGCTTCTTGTGCTCTGTACTGTCCCCACGTCGCCGCAATCTGGCCTGCATCTTTTGCTGAGTCTGAATAGCCAATCATAACTTCTTGATGACCGTTAATATAAGACTTGTACCAAGGGATCGAGAACAGCTGCTCAATAGTTGGCTCTGCATTGTCTAAATCCGCCAAAGTCTCAAACAAAGGCACAATCCGCATCGGGAAAGTCACACCCGACTCTTTCAGCATTAGCGCAACGGCCAACACATCAGACGGTGAACTCGCCATAGAAATAACATAGGAACCAAAGGAATTTTGCTGACCTTGGGCAATCATCTTGAAAGTATCAAGAACCTCTTTCACCTCATCTGTCGTAGCCCAATCCATCGGCAACAATGGGCGCTTAGAATTTAACTCTGTTAACAGAAAAGCTTGGCGTGATGCTTCATCCCATTCAGCATAGTCGCCAAGCCCATAAAAACGAGTGATCGCAGATAAAGCGTCAATATGTCGTCCAGCGTCTTGACGAACATCAAGTCGAACCAAAGTAGCGCCAAAAGTCGCTGCGCAACGAATCAAATCTAACAATGAGCCGTTAGCAATCACCTTCATGCCACAATCTAAAAGAGACTGATAACATAGAGTCAAATCATCAACCACTTCCTGAATATCAAGGAAAACATCGTCATCAGTAACAGGCTGCCCATCTAAACACGCTTTCGCCCAGTTTTTGGTTGCTATCATCTTGTTTTCTAGATAGCGAATCACTTCACGATATGGCTGAGTACTGTCGCCCACTCGTGCACGCAATGCATCGCTGCACTGAGTCATGGAAAATTCAGCACGCAATACCGCTAAGTCTTTAATGTAAAGATCCGCAGCCATCCAACGCGCCAACAAAGCCACTTCTCTCGTCACTTTATGGGTCACATTTGGGTTACCGTCTCTGTCGCCCCCCATCCAAGTAGCAAAATGAATAGGCGCTAAATCAAGGGGTAAATTGTTTTTTGAGACCGCACTAAATTGTTCGTCAAGCTGCCTAAAGAAGCGTGGCACCGCTTGCCACAAAGACTGCTCAATAACGGCAAAACCCCATTTCGCTTCATCTACTGGAGTTGGTCGTTCTTCACGGATTTCATCTGTGTGCCAAGCTTGAGTAATGATTTCTTTAAGGCGTCGAATATGCTTCGTTTCTTCTAAAGGTAAGATATTATCTTTGTCTAATGCTTCCAATTCGCTTGAAATATTATCGTATTTACGGATCAAGGAACGGCGCACAACTTCAGTAGGGTGTGCCGTTAAAACCAATTCAATGGATTGAGATTTTAACGATTCGAGCATTTGCTCTGGTGTGAAGTTTTTATCAGAAAGTCGTTTGAGCAGGTCGCCTATTGGGTTCTGATAAACTCCTAAACTTTCATTGGTTCTACGGCGGTGAACACGATGGTATTGTTCAGCAATATTGGATAAGTTTAAGAATTGGTTAAACGCCCTAGCAACAGGCACAATTTCTTCATCATCTAATGCTTCTAACGCTCCAATTAGGGCTGCGGAGTCACCTGATTGACGGCCATCTTTAGACAGCATTCGAATGTTTTCTACTTTTTTCAGAAAGTCATCACCCAGGTGATTGCTCATGCTCTCGCCAAGACAATCTCCTAGCAACCTAACATTCTCACGTAATGACGCTTGTCGATCACTCACTTCACCCTCCTAAACAGTACTGATAGTGCCTGTAATTAAAGTATTTCCTGTACATAGTACGATAAGCAAGTCTATAAACCTTCTCTTTTCGCTTGCTCCCAATAACGGTCTAATTCTTCTAAAGAAAATTCCGTTAAATTTTTATTCTGTGCGGACACAATGTCTTCTATTCTGCTAAAACGGCGGCGGAATTTAACATTCGTTTTATTTAATGCTACATCGGGTGAAACATTAAGGTGTCGTGCTAAGTTACTGACAGCAAACAACACATCACCCATTTCTTCTTCCGTATGTGATTTATCATTTTCTCGGATGGCCTCTTCTAACTCATCCAATTCTTCGCGAATTTTCTCAAAAACAGGCGTTATATTGGGCCAATCAAAACCAAAGCCAGCCACTTTCTTCTGTATTTTTACCGCTTGCATTAAGGCTGGCATGGAAGCCGGAATATCATCTAATATTGAATTTGGAACGTCTTTGTTTGGTGATTGCTGCTTTTCTCGAACTTTAATTTGTTGCCATTGCTGTGCAATTTCGTGCTCTGTTAATGTTGTTTTTTCACCAAAGCGCGACATATCACCATCAGGAAAAATATGAGGGTGACGTCTTACCATTTTTTGAGTAATCCCATCCGCAATATCATCGAAGGTAAATCGTCCCTCCTCATTACCTATTTGCCCATAAAAAATTACTTGAAATAATAGGTCACCTAATTCTTCTTTGAGGTGGTCAAAGTCTTCTCTTTCTATAGCGTCTAACACCTCATACGCTTCTTCTAATGTATAAGGTGCCAGACTTTTGTAGTTCTGCTTTTTATCCCAATCACAACCAAATTCAGGATCTCTAAGACAAACCATCAAATGCTGAAGTCGTGCAAGTGCGTCGCTCAAAAATCCCTCTCCCTAAACACATCCAATACGTTAGGTAATTGATTAATACGGTGCAACAAGCGGCTTAAAGCACTCAGCTCACTTACTTCGATAGTGAATCGAATTTGGGCTGTATGGCTCTCTTTTGTTGATAGTGTATTCATCGAAAGCAAGTTAACTTTCTCATTCGCCAATAAGCTTGTGATGTCATTCAACAAACCCGTTCTATCATAAGCTTCCACCTGAATATTAACAGGGTACTGGTTACCTAGTTCTTCGCCCCAACTCACATTAACAATACGTTCTGGCTCATCCAAACCAAGCTGAACGATATTGATACAGTCTTGACGATGCACAGAAGCGCCTCGCCCTTGGGTAATGTATCCGATCACATCGTCACCAGGTATTGGTGTACAACATTTTGCCATGTGAGTCAGTAACTTACCGACACCTAGAATGTGTATATCATTATCTGAAGATTTATGAAGGCTTTTCTTCAATCGAATCGGGCGAACTGGCGCAACATCACCATCAATGCCATAGAGTTCATCAATTGCTCTAAGCACGCGAGCCAATTGAATATCACCAGCCCCCAAAGAAACAAACACATCGCTAGCACTTGAGAAGCTAAAACGAGAAGCAATTTTTTGGAAATCAATGCGACTGTCGTCTATTCCAAGTCGTTTCAGTTGCTTGTCTAGCAACAACTTACCTGCTTCTAGATTTTTCTCTCTGTCTTCTTTTCTAAACCAGTTTTGAATATTGGCTCTGGCACGGCTTGTTTGAACATAACCTAAAGTTGGATGTAACCAATCTCGACTTGGCCCACCTTCTTTAGTGGTTAAAATTTCAACCTTGTCGCCTGTTTTAAGATGGGTAACTAAGGTAATGATTTTGCCGTTCACCTTGGCGCCACGACAACGATGACCAATCTCAGTATGAACTCGATATGCAAAATCCACTGGCGTCGAATTAACAGGCAAGTCAACCACATGGCCATCTGGAGTAAATACATAGATACGATCTTGCTCAATGTCGCTGCGAACCTGCTCAGATAAAGACTCTAAATCGTTCTGAACTTCATGGAAGTCCAAGATGGTTCTTAGCCACTGCAGCTTCTCTTCATAGCTGCTGCTATTGGAGCTTAAATCCGTCCCTTTATATTTCCAATGAGCACACACACCAAGTTCGGCGTCTTCATGCATTTTGTGGGTACGAATTTGAATTTCTAACGCTCGACCTTGAGGACCAACAACAGCAGTGTGTAACGACTGGTAACCATTAGTCTTTGGATTACTAATGTAGTCGTCAAATTCTTGTGGAATAGGACGCCATAAGTTATGAACGACCCCTAAAACCCCATAACATTGCATTGGTTCATCGACCAAAATACGCACAGCCCGCACATCATAAACTTCATCGAAGCCAATATTCTTACGCTTCATTTTGCGCCAAATACTGTAAATATGCTTTGCTCTCCCCATTAGGTCCGCATGGATATTAATGCCTTTTAAACGCTCATCTAACATATTAATCACGTCATCTATGTATTGCTGACGGTCTAAGCGTTTCTCATCTAGCCAAGAGGCAATGCGTTTGTAATCAGAAGGGTACAGGTAACGAAAAGAAAGGTCTTCAAGCTCCCATTTAATATGACCAATTCCCAAACGATGAGCCAAAGGTGCATAAACACTCTGAACTTCTAAAGCAACGGCAACTCGGCGTTCTTCATCTTGATGCTTTGCCTCTTTGATTGCACAGGCACGCTCTGCCAATTTGATGAGCACAACACGCACATCATCAATAATCGACACAAGCATTTTACGTAAAGATTCTAATTGGTTTTCACTACTACCGAGGACTTCTGCAGCGGTATCTGCAGTAAGGTTTTTAGACACTTCCCCCATGCGTATAACGCCTTCAACAAGAGAAGCCACCTTACGACCAAACATTTCTGTAACTCGAGTCAAAGGAAGCTGGTCTTCTCGAACGGCACGATATAAAGCGGCAGCGACTAAGGAGTCTTGATCAGCACGAAAACCAGAGAGGATTTCAACCATCTCAAGCCCCGCGCGAAAAGTGCTTGCCTGTGGCCCCCAATATGAAGGTCGAGAGGCTTGTGACTCAGCTTGACGAGCTAACTCACAAGCCATGCGTAACGGCACTCGTGTACTGTCGTCAATTAAATGGGAAAAGTGCCCCATCCAAGCATCAATATCTACATTACCATCATCTAAAACAGGGTGATCTTTTCTTACCGTAACCATGTATCCGCCCCTCGAATTACTTCTTTCTTTGCAGTAACATCATCGTCTCAACGTGCGAGGTCTGAGGAAACATATCCATTAAACTAACACGCAATACACGATATCCCTTCGTAACTAAGTATTCTGCATCTCTCGCTAAAGTGGAAGCATTGCAAGAAACATACAATATTTGCATAGGTTTAATTTTTATTATCGTATCTAAAAATTCAAAGGCACCAGCACGAGGCGGGTCCAATAAAATTTTTGTCACCTTATCTTTAATAAACTTTTTAGCGATCGGTTGAGTTAAATCCGCTGCCACAAATGACACATTATCCAAGCCATTAAGCTCAGCATTATTTTGCGCCGCTTGTACCATAGCCTCTTGTACCTCAACACCAATCACGGATTTAGCTCGTTTCGCTAAAGGCAAAGAAAAATTCCCCACACCACAAAACAGATCTAAAATCACATCTTCTTGAGTAAGATTAAGCCATTCTATCGCCTGCGCTACCATTTTCTGGTTCATCATCGTATTCACTTGAATAAAGTCCTGAGGATGATAATTAAAGCGCATGCTATCTAAATCGTAATAACGCATGTCTTCTAATTCAACACACGCTTTGGTCTCTTTTGGTGCTTGCCAATATAAAACAATATCTTCAGATTTTGCCCAGGTTTGCCATTGAGCGGTTAGCGAGTCAGCAATTGCAATCGTGAGTCGAAACAATACCGACACACCTTTTGAGTCTTCTAATAACTCTATATGACCTAGTGATTTTACCAACTCATTATTAGGCAAAGTCGCTGTCAATGAAGAAAATACAGCCTGTAAAGGCTCTGTGAGGACGACACATTGTTCAATAGCGATAATTTCTTTTGAGGCTTTAGCGCGGAACCCTAACCCACCACTTTTATAATCGATGGCGATCCTGGCGCGACGTCTATAGCCCTCTCCTTTATCCACCAAAATATGCATATCTTCATCAGACATAACATTACGCAACTGGCCTTTAAGCCAAGTCGACTTAGCAGAAACTTGCTCTTGCCAAGATAAATGTTGAAAACTGCATCCACCACATTCAAAAAAATGCTGACAAGAAGGGTCTATTCTGTATTGGCTAGGCTCAATTACTTCAGATAATTTAGCTTCGTCGAAGTGTCGACCAGTTTTTGTGATTTGAGCACTCACCGCTTCACCTGGTAAAGCGCCATCAATAAAAACGACCTTACCATTCAAACGAGCAACACCTTTGGCTTCATGGGTTAAACCATCAATATGAAAGGTTTGGAGTGGCCCTATTGGCTGGGCTTTTGGTTGGCGGCGTGAATGTGTTCTTCTTCTCAAAGGAGACTCTCTTTTTCAGAGGTTACGATTTATTGCGGGACATTCTATCGCATCTGTCTGTAGATCAACATGCTTACAGTTGCCCTCAATTCATTCCTGCAGAGTGAGGGCAAAGCAAGTTAACTCTTTGATTCGAAAACACCTGTTGATAAATATCGATCACCTCGATCGCATATAATCGCAACAATAACCGCATTATTCACTTTCTCTGATAACGCCAACGCCATAGCGACAGAGCCACCAGAAGACACACCACAGAAAACCCCTTCCTCTGTTGCTAAGCGGCGCATAGTTATTTCCGCATCACTTTGAGCAACATCCATAACAGTATCAACCCGGGTTTCGTCAAAAATAGCCGGCAAATAATCCTTATTCCAACGACGAATACCAGGAATACTGGCGCCATCTTGTGGTTGCAAACCAACAATTTGAATGTCTTTATTTTGTTCTTTAAGGTACTTCGAAACTCCCATGATGGTGCCAGTAGTTCCCATAGAACTAACAAAGTGTGTCACTGTACCTTGTGTTTGCTGCCAAATTTCAGGACCTGTTGTAAGGTAGTGAGCGCTGGGATTATCTTGGTTCGCAAACTGATTCAACACAATACCAACGCCTTGGTCTTGCATCTCTTGAGCAAGGTCTCTCGCTCGTTCCATGCCTTCTTCTTTGCTAACCAAATGTAAAACCGCACCATAAGCCGACATCGCAGACTTGCGCTCCTGACTCATATTATCAGGCATAATCAAATGCATTTTATAACCTTTAATCGCAGCCACCATTGCCAGAGCAATCCCTGTGTTTCCGCTTGTAGCTTCAATCAAACTGTCTCCTGGCTTAATATCGCCTCGTAATTCAGCCTGATAAATCATATTTAAAGCAGGTCGATCTTTTACTGAACCTGCTGGGTTTTGCCCTTCCAACTTTAAAAGAATAGTATTGCTCGAGTTCGGGTTAATACGCTGCAAACGAACCAAAGGAGTCTGTCCGATTAAGGACTCAATAGTAGGATATTCGATCATAAAAAAACTTCATTGACATTGATGACATAGGGAATGACACTTAACACATGCTACCTATTTAAAAACACTTATGCCAAACAGTACAATAAGAAAGCGTTATAAACTTAGTGTTTAATTCGTATTTAAGATAAAAAACATGAATATCACGGTTTTCTCTATCTTGGTGCGGTTAGTCTTCATACAAAACACCTATGATTAATTCATCACACAGATTCTTGATATTATGAAATTATCAGCTCAACTAAGTGTAAGTAACAAACTATTTTGGGCACTGTTCACTCCTGCGTTTGTTGTCTCTCTACTTGCCTGTTTCTTCCTACTCTCCTCACGCTTTAGTGACTTAGATCAAAACTTATATGAACGCACAGAACACATAACAGAGCAGGTTGCCACCACCAGTGAATATGCTATCGTTTTTTCCGATGAAAGAATGATTCATAGAACCCTACAAAACGCTTTGAGTCATGAAGATATTAGCAGTATTCAAATATTTGACAGTGAACAACACATCATCGCTGAATTAGGTAAATCACCCACTTTACAAGACAGTGCGTTTTCAGCCGAAGCTGATCGCATAACCGAATACGGTGAATATCTAGAATCCATAAGACAGATTTACTACTCCAATAATACACTGGATAGCACCTTACCTTCCCAAGCGACTCTTTTTGAGCCTCAAAATCAGCGAAACTTAATCGGCTGGGTGAGAATTGAAGCAAGCAAATCCGTTGCCCAAATCAAGAAATACCAATACGCAAGCATCATTATCTTTATCCTAATCGCCTACAACATTCTGATGGCTGTAGGCGCTTTTCGAATTTCAAGAAAACTATCTCAACCAATCAATAAGCTTTCTAGTGCCTTAAACCGATTAGTCAAAGGGCAGTTTTCTACTGTGAAACTAATAAAACTTCCTGCTGAATACAGTGACCTTCAAAAAGACTTATTAGATTTAACAGAACGTTTAGAAAACCACACAGAAGAACTAATTACAGGCATAGATCAAGCAACAGAAGACATCCGCCGCAGCATGGACAGCATGGAAGAAAAAAGCGCTCAACTTCATATTGCTAACCGTGAAGCCACCGAATCCAACCGTTTAAAATCACAGTTTCTTGCAAATATCAGCCATGAAGTACGCACCCCTCTAAACGCTATTTTGGGCTACACAAAGACATTACAGAAAGAAATAAGAGAACCTCAACAAAAGCTGTATGTGGATACAATCCAACAATCTACTAACAGTCTGCTCGCTATTATTGGGGATATTTTAGACTTCTCAAAAATTGAAGCTGGCAAGCTGAGTTTAGAAAGCAATCATTTCAACCTTAAATCCTTAATTGACGAGATATATCAAACACTTAGCATCAATGTGCTTTCCAAAGAAAAACACATTGATCTTGTACCTGAGTTCGGTGAAAACATACCTGAATGGTTTATCGGCGATAGAATAAGAGTCCGACAGATTCTGACAAACCTCATTGGTAACGCCATCAAGTTTACCCATCAAGGATCCATTCGCACAAAAGTATCTCTTCTGTCTGAGCACGAAGAAAACATGATGCTGTCCTTTCAAGTCATTGATACCGGAATAGGTATACCTGAGCAAAAAATAAACCGCTTATTCAAGCCATTTTCTCAGATAGATACTAGCACCACTCGACAATTTGGTGGCACAGGTTTGGGATTGGTCATTACGAAAAAACTTGTAGAGCAGATGAATGGAAGAATCGAAGTCAGTAGCGACCCAAGAATAGGCTCTACATTCCGCTTTACCTTGTGCTTAAAGGTATCACCCAAAGCCACAATCACTTATGAACCGCTGAACCGCCATGTCATCTTATTAGAACCTAGCACAACTTATCGTGGCTATATCAACAAATACCTCCAAGATATTGGTGTAGGCTGCTCTTCTTGCTCAGATCTAGAACAAGTCATTACTCTCATCAACAAACAGCACGATCAAACAGACGCCATTTTATTAAGTGTCACATCAGACGCCCAAAGCATTGCAGAGGCAAAAGAATTAATCCTTTATTCTTCTCAACAATATGGCATTCCTTGCATATTGATGATTCAACCGCCAGGCCAAATTTCTCATTACACAGACCTAAAAAACGTCTGCAAAGACATTTTACTCAAACCTGTCAGCCAAAGCAGACTGTATACTGTACTGCAAAATGTGGATCACACAGTCCTCATAGAAGCACCTGCTCCAGAAGTGCAAATGGAGAAACTGGAAGGCATAAAGATTTTGGCTGTGGACGACAGTCCAATTAACCTTCAATTACTAAAGCATTGGCTCACTCCAAAAGGATTGGAAGTATCAATTGCTTACAGTGGCCATCAAGCTATCGAAATGGCAACACAAGATAAATACGACATTATTTTCATGGACATTCAAATGCCGGAAATGGATGGTATGGAAACTACTCAACAATTACGCCTTTTAGAAAGCTATAAAGACACACCGATCATCGCTTTAACCGCTCACGCTTTAGAATCAGAACAACAGCAAATCCTTGCTAGTGGTATGAATGCCTATTTGACCAAGCCAGTTGACGAAGAAGTCTTACTCAACACCATTGAAACATGGCATACAAATACAGACTCATTCCAAGATCAAGTCGATGAAAAAATGCAAAACATCTTCTCCCTAGAGAAAGCCCTTAATATTGTGGATGGCAGAGCAGACATCGCAAAAGAAATGTTCGACATGCTGGCCAACTCATTGGAGGCTGAGAAAAAGCTCATCAAGCATCATCTAGAAAATCAAGACACCGGCAAACTGATTGAAGTGATCCACCGAATACATGGCGCATCAAAATACACAGGAACGATTAACTTAGCGCGCCATGCAGGCTTTTTAGAAACACACTTAAAGGAATTAGGGCTCGAAGAAATAGAGGGCGTTGTGGAAGATTTCATGGAAGCGATAGAAGAACTGGTCAGCCATCGCAAACTCATTGCTTGGCCTCAGCCTTTAGACTCTAATATCACAAACGCTTGAGCGTAGGCTTTCTCATCCGTCAAACTCAAATGCCAAGTAACAGGGAAATCGAAGCGGGCAAGTATACTGTCATCAACCATCAAAACCGGCTGACCTGAAGGCAAATTATTGATAGAAAAATGTTGAAAACTAACGCCTGAGCCTATACCTGTACCTAACGCTTTTACTGCCGCCTCTTTTGCTGCGAAGCGTTTGGCAACAAAGGCATTCGCTTGGTCTACATGATGAATACCAGACCAACGCTGCTTTTCCTCTTCCGTTAAAATACGGTCAATAAAACGCTCTCCCAAACGCTCAACAGATTGAGCAATTCGAGCAATATCAACCAAGTCTGTTCCAATACCAATAATCAAACTGACTCTCCTTTAAAGGTCAAAAGTGCTCATAGGGACCGAAAGATGGGCACGCCTAAATGACGTTCACCTTGAAAAGGCTGTTGAGGCAATAAACGCCTAGATGTGATAGGTTTCCCATTTAACAGGCCATCAAGCCAGTTGCGATGCAACTCTTTCGCAAGACTTAACACTTGTTTGTCTGTCCACTGACCTGAATGATAATTCAATGCGACCTGTCCTTCGACAAACAACACAGGAGTTTGCTTAGGTATATCGCCATAATAGGGTCGCAGGCCAAGCTTATAATTAAACTGGTACATTTGCCCAGCCTCTACCGCTTCCCCTCTTCCAGTAGAAGACATATCAATGGCCATGCCAAGATCTGAAAACAGTCCGACCTCAAAACGCCGTAGCAAAGGCGCAATGGGCGCTCCTGTGTGCAAACTCTCAATCAGCCAACGATAAAGCGTAAACACATCTGGCAACGGCAAATTAAGCGGTAAAAGCTTTACCAATAATTCATGAGCATAAAACGCCGCATACAAAGGTAAACCCTCAAGAGAAAACGCCGATTTAACCGCTTCTAAGCTTTTGATGGTTTTCAGGTCACTGCGGCCAACATAATCCATTTCGTAACACAAAAAAGACCCAGGAATCACCCGAGCCTCTTTTTTTGGTAAACGCCATACTCCTCGAACTAACCCTTGTTCATAAGTAAGCACATCCAACAAAATCTTGCTGTCTTGGAATGGGCGAGTATGAATCACATACGCAGCAGCGCGCATCGCAATTACTCTTCCTGATAACCTAAGCTTGCTAATGCACGAGTATCATCAGACCAACCAGCTCTCACCTTGATCCAAAGGTTCAGCATGACTTTATGCTGAAACAAGTTCTCCATATCAATGCGCGCCTCTTTGCCAATCAATTTAATTTTCTCGCCACGCTCACCAATAATAATGCGTTTTTGGCCATTACGCTCAACAAGAATCAAAGCACTGATATGTATCGCTGACTCTTCGTAAGTAAACTCTTCAATTTGAACGGCTACTTCGTAAGGCACTTCTTGCCCAAGTTGACGAGTGATTTTTTCACGCACGATTTCCGCAGCCAAAAAGCGAGAGCTTCGATTAGTAATCTGATCTTCTGGGTAAAACTGAGTACCTTCTGGTATGTAGCCTTCCACCAATCGTTCTAGTCTGTCGAGGTTATCATTACGCAACGCTGAAATCGGTACAATTTGAGCAAAGTTCATGCGGTCTGATAAATTTGCCAAACGAGGTAATAAGTCTTCTTTCTGATCCAGTTGATCGACTTTATTTACCACCAAGACCACAGGGCATCGAGCATTTTTTACCTTCTGGAGAACAGATTCATCTTCTTCAGTCCAGCGGTCTGCATCAATTACAAACAACACCACATCTACATCTTTTAATGCGGCCGCAGCGGTTTTGTTCATAATGCGGTTGATGGTTTTGCTTTCGCCTAGGTGTAATCCAGGTGTATCTACGTAGATGGCTTGAACATGCCCTTCTGTTTTTACACCTAAAATTTGATCTCGTGTTGTCTGCGGCTTACGCGAAGTAATAGATAACTTTTGACCTAAAATATGGTTCAATAAAGTAGACTTACCAACATTAGGACGCCCAACAATGGCAATGTACCCACAATGGGTAATCTCAACTTCAACCTCAGACATCTTTCTTTTCCAGTTTTTTTAAGGCTTTGGCTGCAGCATTTTGCTCTGCAATTCTTCGGCTATTACCTTTACCTTCGATAACGCCCTCGTAGGCTTCAATCTGACAATTAACATAAAATGTTTGGTCATGAGGCTCTCCATCAATCTTCACCACCTCATACTGAGGCAAACCATATTTACGTGCCTGTAAATACTCTTGAAGACGGGTTTTTGCATCTTTGGTGACAACCTTTAATGACGTTGCATCTAGACGCTCTTTATACCAATCCAAAATATGTTGACGACAAACGTCCATTCCCGCGTCCAGATAAATAGCACCTATGATGCCTTCCACTGCATCAGCAAGAATCGAATCCCGTCTGAAACCACCGCTTTTTAATTCACCTGCTCCCAGCTTCAAAAAGTCACCCAATTGAAACTCTCGCGCTAACTCAGCCAGTGTATCTCCTTTTACCAGAGAGGCACGTAAGCGGCTAAGCTCCCCTTCTTTCGCTTTTGGGAAGCGATGAAAAAGGTCTTCTGCAATAACGTAATTAAGAATAGAGTCACCTAAGAACTCGAGGCGTTCATTATTCTTCCCACCAAAGCTACGGTGTGTAAGTGCTAATTCTAGCAATCCAAGATCCGCAAAAAAGTAACCTATGCGGCGACTCAACTTCTGATACAGTGAGCTCAAAATTTCTCCAAAAAATACTTATTCAATCAAACCATTGTTTTTAAAGCTTGGAATACTGAAAAAGTCATCCCAATGCAGCCACACATAAAAAGCACGGCCTTTCATATTTTCTTCTGGTACAAATCCCCAAAATCGACTGTCAGCACTATTGTCTCTGTTATCACCCATCACAAAGTAATGACCTTCAGGCACAACCCATTCACCTTCATGAGGCGTAAAGCGATAACTATTGTATATCTTATGTTGCGCATCACTCAGGGTTTCATCAAACACTTCAACCGGCTCTCCGCTTGAGTTCAAAGAAACAGATAATTTGGCCAATAGAGTCTTACTGATCTTTTCGCCGTTTACTGTTAATTCTTTATTTCGGTAAGCGACTTTATCACCAGGTAAACCAACTAATCGTTTAATATAATTCAAGCTTGGGTCTTGTGGGTATTTAAAAACCACAACATCTCCACGCTCAGGCTCATTAGTAGGAAGGATTGTAGAATTCAGTACAGGTAACCTGACACCGTATTCGAATTTATTCACAAGAATGAAGTCACCTATTTTCAATGTCGGCAGCATAGAGCCAGATGGAATCTGAAAAGGCTCCACCACGAAAGAACGCAGACCAAAAATAACAGCAATAATAACAAAGTAGGATTTAACTTCTGTTACAAGCTTAGGCGTCTGAGCCAGTGTTTGTTTAACGTCTTTACTAATCGCATTACGAACTTCCTGTGTCATTTCCGCTAATGCCAATTTACGCTTCGGCAAATAAACAATTCTATCGTAAACCCAAACCGCACCAGTCACCAAAAAAGCAATGACTAAAATTAGTTCGAAATCAAAACCCATTACATCTCTCCATCACGGGACAAAACAAACTTGTGCCGGCGTCACTATTAATATCTAGTTATCAATTTGCAAAGCAGCCAAGAAAGCGGATTGAGGCACTTCCACATTACCCACCTGCTTCATTCGCTTTTTACCTTCTTTCTGCTTCTGCAAAAGCTTCTTCTTACGACTCACATCACCGCCGTAACACTTAGCGATAACGTTTTTACGTAAAGCCTTTACTGTAGTACGTGAAATAATTTTAGCACCCACTGCACCTTGTATAGCTACATCAAACATTTGACGAGGAATTAAGTCTTTCATTTTTTCACATAAAGCACGCCCTTTATATTGCACGTTATCTTTATGCATAATAAGAGCAAGCGCATCAACACGCTCACCATTGATAAGAATATCCAAACGACATAAAGGCGCTGGACTAAAGTGACTAAAGCTGTAATCCAAAGACGCAAAACCGCGGCTACAAGATTTAAGCTTATCGAAGAAGTCCATAACCACTTCATTCATTGGCAATTCATAGCGCAATTGAACTTGCTGACCTACGTACTGCATGTCTTTTTGCAATCCGCGTTTTTCTACACACAAGGTAATCACATTACCAAGGTATTCTTGCGGAACCAGAATATTAGCTTCAACAATTGGCTCACGCATTTCTCTGATACTGCCGGGATCTGGCATTTTTGAAGGGCTATCAACGTTAATAACATCACCATTGTTCATCTCAACTTCAAACACTACCGTTGGCGCAGTTGTAATCAGATCTAAATCGTATTCACGTTCCAGGCGCTCTTGTATAATCTCCATGTGTAACATACCTAAGAAACCACAACGGAAACCAAAACCTAACGCATCTGAACTTTCTGGTTCAAAAAACAGAGATGCATCATTCAAAGTAAGCTTATCAAGAGCAACACGAAAATCTTCGTAGTCATCAGAACTTACAGGAAATAAACCTGCATATACCTGAGGCTTTACCTTTTGGAAACCAGCAAGCTGCTCTACATCAGGCGTAGAAGAGTGAGTAATGGTGTCACCCACTGGCGCACCATGAATATCTTTAATACCAGCAACAACATAACCCACTTCGCCGGCTTTCAAGATACCCGTTTCTTTACGTTTTGGTGTGAATATGCCAGCCATATCAACAGGGTGAATCTGTTTCGTGGATTTGATAAAAATCTTATCTTTCTTGCGTAAAGTACCTTGTTTAATTCGCACCAGAGACACAACACCAAGGTAATTATCAAACCATGAGTCGATAATCAAAGCTTGTAAAGGTGCATCTACGTCACCTTCTGGTGGTGGGATCGTAGCAACTAATCGTTCTAATACATCATCTACGCCCATACCTGTTTTGGCAGAACAGGTCACCGCGTCCATTGCATCGATACCAATGATTTCTTCAATTTCTTCACAAACACGTTCTGGCTCGGCCTGAGGTAAATCGATCTTATTCAATACTGGCATAACCTCAAGACCTTGCTCGATCGCCGTATAACAGTTCGCAACAGACTGAGCTTCAACACCCTGGGCTGCATCGACCACCAGCAAAGCGCCCTCACAAGCAGCAAGAGAACGAGACACCTCATAAGAGAAATCCACATGTCCAGGAGTGTCGATGAAGTTTAACTGATAAGTTTGACCGTCTTTTGCGTGATAATCCAAAGTCACACTTTGTGCTTTGATAGTAATGCCTCGTTCACGCTCTATATCCATAGAGTCAAGAACCTGAGCAGACATCTCACGCTCACTCAAGCCTTCACACGTTTGAATAAAACGGTCTGCTAAAGTGGATTTACCATGGTCAATGTGTGCAATAATTGAGAAGTTGCGTATGTGCTTGAGATTGTTAGACATTTTTTACTCTAAATATGTCGTTCTAAGAAGCCACGCACCCATAAATGTACCGACTTTTAGAAAAGACTAAGAAAACAGTGAAAATAATTTTCGGGATTATACAGGGAGTTCGAAGGAGTTGATAGACTAGAAAGTTCTTAAGAAAATGTAAAAAAGCCCCTTTATTCTTGAGGCTTTGTAGAAAGTCTAGAAGCATAGCAAAACTTAAGGAAGAATGACCCCTTTCTCTTTCAACACTCGCTCGACCGTATCCACCGTTGCTTGAGTATGAGCGTCGATTTCCAAGTTCACTCTGCTACCCAATGAAAGATGGCCAAAGGTTGTCAATCGTAGGGTTTCTGGTATCAAAGACACTTCAATCCAATCATCACCAATATCACTGATAGTTAGACTGGAGCCATTCAATCCAACATACCCTTTATTGAATAAATAACGTCGAGCGTCCACTTCTTTTTGACGATCTGTAGTAAAACGAATATGAACCGTCTCTTCCACTTTTTCGATACAAGAAACACTAACCGTCGTCATAATATGACCAGACATAACATGCCCGCCTACTTCATCCCCCATTTTAGCAGCGCGTTCAAAATTAACGCTATCACCAACCTGCAAAAGACCAATATTAGTCAAGGCCAATGTTGTATCAATAACATCAAAAGTAAGCACATCATGAGCGATTTCAGAAACAGTCAAACACACGCCATTAATAGCAACACTCGCTCCCAGCTGTTGCCCTAACATGACGTCAGCAGGAAATGTGACTTCTAAGCGTTTATTACGTCCAAGACTCTGAATGGCTTGAACTGTTGCTGTACCTTGTACAATACCCGTAAACATGAAAACCTCATTTATAGATCAAAATATGAGCTAGGTTAGCCAAATAAAATATGGAAAAACAAAGAGAGAAGAAGAATTAACCAATCTTACGCAAAAGGACAGGATACCTAGCTTAGCGAAAGTTATCACACTTCCACCAATAGGGTTATCCACAAGTTGCGGGGATAACAATACAAAAATAGAAGCTCATAAAGTAAACACTCAAATTAATCTAGTTTATAAAGGTATTGACGTCGCTGTGGTTATCCCATTCTTGTATCCCATCGAGCAATGCTTGCTCCATAAAGCCATCTTGCTTCATTTCCTGTAAAGCGCTGGCAATATGGTACTTCAGCGCCCCTTGATTACAAGGCGACTGCTTTGAAATCGTTAAATATAAACCTTCACTGCTAACATAAGGTTCAACAGAAATCAGTAAATTTGCCAACTTCATTTGATTTGCATAGGCCATAGCAGGGCTTTTTTCGTAAAGAACATAATCAACACGGTGAGCAGCCAACATCTCTAAAGCTTGCGATAAGCTCGCCACAGTCAATATATTCAAATGACGCAAAGCGTATTTATCAAACTCCTGACCAAAGCTGTTATTAATAACAGTCACACCCCATTTCCCTTCTAAATCTTCTTTTTTATTGAAGGGAAATCTCTTGTCCATATGCTGCCAAACAACACTCGTTGTATTCAGCATTACAGGCGTAAAATAATCCATATAATTGGCGCGCTCGTTGGTATAAAAAGCACCAGCCATAAGATCAACATTACCATTCTTAACATCAGTCTGAGCACGAGACCAAGGCCCAACATGCATCAATTTAATAGGAATATGAATGCGGCGGCTAATTTCATCAATGATCAGTCGATTCACGCCCAATAGTTCATTAGATGAATGATCTTTACGCCATAAGAAAGGAGGGTATTCTGAGTTGCCCGACGCCGTCAGCGAGGTACACTGAACATCGGAAGCTATTTGAATCTCGGCTAACGCCAATTCAATTTTGAAAATACTCGCAGATAGAAGCAAAAGTACAAGATGTTTGCGTAACCACATAAAATGTCATTCCCAAAGCACGACTAATAAAATATAAATACTCTTTTTAAAACTGAAAAATAGCGTACTTATAAAAACAATTACGTCATCCCTCCCCTCATAGTTGAACTAATCCACAACTACTCTAACGCTTCCCTTTTGTAGACTTTTTTATATTCCACCCATTAATATAAGAAACAAACTAAAAAAACAAGAATCAATATCATTTTGACTACATCAACTTAATATTAAAAAGGCCACAAGCAAGAACTGCTGCTTTTCGGTTCCGTTCCTAAAATAAAACTCAATGTAGCTTTATCATCACAACGATCTGCCGCCACCTCAAATTTGTCATCCAACACATTAAAACGCGCCGCGCCACTTGGCAAATCGCTCGGCAAAGACCTAGAGTTCACATTCTTGGCAAAGTCGATCCACACTTTCTGAGCACCACTACTCCCGGTAATACTTAATGGAACATTGTCATCATCGCCAAGCCAAATAGTGGAAGCGTAATCGCCAGTGATCCCGACATACCAGCTGTCCTTTTGCTGGTTAGTGGTTCCTGTTTTGGCCGCAAAGTTTAAGTTAGGGAAAAACGCTTGTGCCGCACGCGCCGTTCCAATTTTTGGCGTTTTTGTCATGCCGTCTAACGTGACAGCCAAAACAGCATCAGTAAAAGGCACTTCTGTATCTTGATTAAAACGCTTCATTAACTGATCGTTTTGATCCATTACGGCCAGAACAATCCCTAACTCACTGCTTCTACCTTGAGAAGCAATTGGCTGATACAAACGGGACACTTCGAATGGAGAAAGTTCAAGAGCACCAAGAGCGGTTGCCGGATGCATAGTAAATGGGCGTTTCACTCCCAACTGCCTTAATGTGTCCCCTACTCGATCAAAACCAATATCTTGCGCGACAGCAACGGTTGCTAAGTTATAAGATTTCGCCATAGCTTCATAGAGATGAACCACGCCATGAGTTCTACGATCATAATTCTCTGGCTCCCAGATTTGTCCACCGACCTGAAAACGTAATCGCTTATCTTCCACTTGCGTCCACCAGGTATAACGTCCCGTTGCCAAAGCAGCTAAATACAAAGGAGGTTTCACCAATGAGCCTATTGGCCTAACAGCGCCCAACGCACGGTTAAAGCCTGTGTAGTAATCACCACTTGAACCAACAACCGCTCTCACTTGGCCAGACAATCTATCCGTCACCACCATCGCACCTTGAAGGCCTTTTAACTTAGGATCACGTCTTTCTAAGCTCGATACTTGACGCTGCATGGCCAAACTCGCCTCACGCTGAGCTCGAATATCGACACCTGTGTAAATCTTCAGGTTCTTTGTAGCCAAAGTCGTTTCATCAAAGTCACGGGACAACTGCATTGCAACAAGATCTAAATAATCCCCGTAAACAGATCGTGACTTTTGTTTCTTCGCCAAACGGATAGGTTGATTGATTAGGCTGTTGTAATCAGCGTTGGTTAAGCGCCCCTGCTCTTGCAAAACAGCAAGCACTGTATTTCGTCTCGCTTTTGCACGATTTGGAGAGCGCTCAGGGTTATAAAGTGATGGGCCTTTTACCATACCAACAAGGAGAGCAAACTCATCGATATTCAACTCATTAACAGGTCGCCCGAAAAAATGCTGGCTGGCCGCAGCAAAACCATGCAAAGCACTGCTGCCTAACTGAGCCAAATACACTTCATTGATGTAAGCCGTAATAATCGCTTCTTTGGAATAGTGGTATTCAAGCAACAAACTCATCACCACTTCCGTTAATTTACGCGTATAAGTTCTCTCGGAACTCAAATACATATTTTTAACCAGCTGCTGAGTAAGCGTAGAACCACCTTGACGACGCGAACCGTGCGTTAAATTCACAACAACCGCGCGGGCAATACCTGTTAAAGAAATCCCCCAGTGCTGGTAAAACTCTCGGTCTTCCACAGCGATAAGAATAGCGATTAAAGGCGCTGGTATTTCATCGTATTTCAATATCTGACGGCTTTCTGTGTTACCGCCATATAAAAAGCCTATTCGTTGAGGCTCTATCCGTGCTTCTTCTATTTGATCACCATTCAGTGCTTGAATGACCAAACGACCATTATCAAAAGAGAAGATACGACGTTGACTTTCATGAAAACCAAGATGATCAATATAGGAGCGTAAATGCGCACTAACTTTGGTTTGACTCCGAGCCGCCCAACCGACTTTTTGGCTGTTGCGCCCAAAACGATATCCTGTTTCTTCTAGCAAGTTCTCGAGATCCTGTTTCTTCCAAGGCGCACCACTTTTAAGAATAACTGGTGCACTGTAAACCTCAGAAGGGACTTGCCATTTTTGCCCTTCGAAACGACTCACGACTTGATCATTTAACCACCATACCCAAATGGCAAATGGAATACTCGCAATTAAGGCGACAATCATGCCCCATTTGAAACAGAAACGAATCATCCTCCTTAGTAACGAAGGTTTTGAGGTCTTTTTTTTAGATTTGGAAGGCTTACGAGAAGACTTTCGCGGAGATTTTACAGGAGTTTTTTTGCTCATAGGCTGTAAGTATAAGGAGCTTAAAGCAGGCAAGCAATCTACAAAATAGAACTAACTCAATTCTTGCATATTGACTCATTCTTCTTAGCGCTTTAGAGTCTTCCGTCACGGAAAATTTATACATCTGACATTTTCCTGAACTTTACCAATGAGAATCCGTAATAAAATTAAAAAGGAACGAAACTTTTTTCCTTTTTTAATCAAGGCAATTTACTTTAACGGATCAATATAACTAATTATAAAAAGTACGGTCATCACGTGTTTAAGAAGCATTTAATTCCTAACGCGCATAACCTCCCAGAAGGTAGAGCGTTAAATATAAAAGTAGCAGAGAACGACTTCCTTATTACTAAACATCAAGGTCGTATTATTGCCTATGAGAATCTTTGCCCACATCAAAACAGACAATTAAATTGGTCTTCAGAAGAAGTCTTGGACGAGGATGGTGATTACCTAAAATGCCATCATCATGGCGCGCTATTTTCACCAAAAGATGGTGCTTGTATCACTGGCCCATGCCAAGGTAGCCAGCTAAAAAAAGCCACCATAGGTATAGAGCAAGGTGAATGCTATCTCCTCTTTGCTTAGTTCACATATCATGATTCAAAAAGACTAGCTGACTAAAATATGAGAGTAAAAGCGACCTCAAAGAAGCATAATTTTTTAAGAAAGATAAAATTCACTCTTTTGTTTATTGTCTCTTTAGGCGGGAGCATTCTTCCCTCTCAGGCGCGATCGGATTCTTTGCATTTGGCTGTCGCCTCCAATTTCATATCGCCAATCAAACAACTTGCGCAAGACTTTGAACAAGAAACAGGACATTCCATCGCTTTGTCCTTCGGTTCTTCAGGTAAGCTCTTCGCTCAAATCCAAAACCATGCGCCTTACGATATTTTCCTCTCCGCGGATGAAAATAAGCCACAGGCACTGATCACCAAACAGCTTGCCATTGCAGACAGCCTAGCGATTTATGCTAAAGGGCAATTGGTTCTTTGGTCGCAAACCCCGATTCCGAAAAATAACCTGAAAGAAGCACTATTAAATGCACGCCGAATCGCAATGGCAAACCCTAGACTCGCCCCTTATGGAAAAGCAGCAGAGGAAAGTCTGCGCAACTTAAGCTTTTGGGATAACATCCAAAACAAATTAGTGCTAGGCGAAAATATAGGGCAAACTTATCAGTTTACCTACTCGAAAAACGCAGATATTGGATTCGTTGCCTTGTCGCAAGTCTTGTCAGGCGACAAGAATGAGTATGTACTCAAACTACCAAAGTCGCTCTATAATGATATAAATCAAGCCGCTGTGACTTTATCTAGAACACAAAAACCTGTATTGGCAGCCTCTTTTATGGCATTTTTAATGCGTGCGGATAACCAAGCTAAAATTGTTGGATCTGGTTACGCTAACAAAGTAACCAATTAAACCAAGGTTATATCCACCACTCTATGTGCCCTAGCACGCAACACCATTAGGCTAATCAAAAATGCAGCTTAGCTCAGAAGACATTGACGCAATATGGCTAACATTAAAGCTCGCTAGCTTAGTGACCTTCTTACTTATTATTATAAGTACACCAGTTGCTTGGTGGTTAGCCCGCACTGGTTCTTGGCTGAAAGGCCCAGTTAATGCCGTTGTTGCCATGCCTTTGGTACTTCCTCCCACCGTTTTGGGCTTTTACTTATTGCTATTTTTAGGCCCAGAAGGTCCGGCAGGAACCCTATTAAGCACATTAGGAATCTCCCCTTTACCGTTCAGCTTTTCAGGCCTTGTTATTGCTTCAATGATCTATTCCTTACCCTTTGTCGTTCAGCCAATTCAAAACGCTTTCCTTGCAATTAACAACAAAACTCTGGAAGCGGCAGCAACATTGCGCTCATCACCTTGGGATTGTTTTTTGTATGTGGTACTCCCTTTGGCAAAACCCGGTTATATCAGCGCGGCTATTTTAGGCTTTGCCCACACTGTGGGTGAATTTGGCGTGGTCTTGATGATAGGCGGCAATATTCCAAAAGAAACGCGAGTCATTTCTGTACAAATTTACGACCATGTCGAAGCACTCGCTTATGAGCAAGCCCACAGTTTGGCTCTCATGATGGTAGCTTTTGCCTTTATTGTGCTTACTTTTTTATACACTGTTCAAAAGCGTCAAAAAAACAAATCGGTTATAGGCAATATCTTATGACCCCAGAACCTATGATAAACGACAAGCAAGCACTAAAAGTCCAAATTAAGCACCAGCAGCATGCCTCGAACTTCGCTTTGGAAATAGACACTTGTCTTCCGAACACCGGAGTCACTGTGATTTTTGGGCCATCTGGCTCTGGCAAAACCACATTGCTACGTTGCATTGCTGGACTAGAAAGAAGCCAACAGAGTCAAATCAGTCTAAACAATGACGCCTGGGAAAATAGCGACACATCCTTGCCTGCATACAAGCGACCAATCGGTTACGTCTTCCAAGAAGCAAATCTCCTCCCGCACCTAACCGCAAAAGAAAACCTACAGTTTGCTATTCGAAGAGCAGATAAAAGCTATTCAATCATCACCTATGATGAAGTGGTTAATTTACTGGAAATTGCACCGATTTTGTCCCAATACCCAGCCCAACTGTCTGGAGGAGAGCGACAACGTGTCGCCATTGCAAGAGCATTATTAATTCAACCCAAACTTCTTCTTATGGACGAGCCTTTAGCCGCTTTGGACAATCGCCTAAAGCAAGAAATCCTTCCTTATCTAGAACGCCTTTGCTATAAAACAAACATCCCAATTCTCTATGTCAGTCACTCTTTAGATGAAGTCATTCGCCTGGCCGACTATATGCTTGTATTAGAAAAAGGCAGAGTTCAAGAAGAAGGTGAAACACAGTCCTTACTAAGCAAATTAGGCACATCATTCTCCAGCCATCAAGACGCCAGTGCCCTTATATCAGGTCAGATAACTCAGCAATCTGATGAATGGGGGCTTTCATGGCTTAGCTTTGGAGAGCACACCATAATGATCAAACAAGGGAGCGAGCAAATCGGCGACCAATTGCGTGTCAGGATACAATCAAGAGATGTCAGCCTTTCCTTAAGCAATCAGGATGACTCCAGTATTCTCAATCGTTTATCGGTCACATTAGATGATATGGTTGAAGATACACTAGAACCAAACATGATGATGGTACGCCTCCTAGCTGGAGACACACCAATTTTAGCCAGAGTAACTGCCTTGTCTGCACATAAATTAAGACTAGAAAAAGGTCAGTCTTTAATAGCACAGATCAAGTCTGTGGCTTTACTGAGATAGCATTTCCTAAATAGAAACTGGCTATTCAACGTCTCAAATCTCTCGTGACAACTCATTCAAAAAAGCGCCCATGAAAATCTCACGCCTTTTACCTTCCTGCTGGGCAGACGCTGTTTGTAAGGTCTCGGTGATGTTAAATAGTTTCGTATAGAAATGATCGATAGAGTAATTTGCATCATCTGGTGTCCTTGTTTCACAAAAAGGATCATCAAGAGAATACAAGGCCCGATTTAATGAACCACTCACTTGCATGCAACGAGCAACGCCCACAGCACCTAGCGCATCCAAACGATCTGCATCTTGTACAATTTTTGCCTCAATACTTTCAGGGGTAATTTGTGCACTAAAACTATGAGCACAAATAGCATGGTGTATCTCAGCGTAATACTCAGATGGATAGTCAATAGACTTCAGAAACTCAATCGCCTTGTCACCAGCCAATTGCGAAGCCAAATGGCGCTGTGGATGATTCTTCGGTAAGTTAGTGCAATCATGCAACCAAGCGGCAGGAACCACTACGGCTAACTCAGCCTTCTCTTCTATTGCCAATCGCTTTGCGACTTTTACTACTCGCAGAATATGATTCAAATCGTGCGCCGCATCTGATGCATTTAGTGACTCAAGAAATATTCGACATAGAGACTCAAGCTCAATCAACTGTGTATCAGTCATGTTTATTCCAAATAGTCTATTCAAACTAAATGAGATGAAACATATCAAATATCACTGAAAAAAAGTAATAAAAAGCAGACGAAAGATTATATTAAAACCAACTGTAAACCAATTAAACCCGACCCAGCAAACTAATTTTCATTGAATAAAAAGTGGTTATACTTACGCGCAAGTTTTACTAGGATTATGCTATGCCAATACTGATTGCAGTCACTCTTCTTTAGGCCTTTTCACTTAGCTTGATAGGCGTTTACTTAGCAGGTCAAGTTGATGCTTGGTTCTCTGTTTTAATGCGAGTAGCTCTTGCTACTTTAATCTTTTCCCCCTTCCTTAAGCTTCGCCAAATTGATAATAAGGTCGCCTTAAAACTGATGATATGCGGTGCGTTACAGCTCGGTATTATGTACGGGATTTATTATCAGTCTTTCTTATATTTATCGGTTCCTGAGGTACTTCTATTTACCGTAATGACGCCTCTTTACGCCACTTTGATCAATGACATCCTAAGCCGTCGTATTAATTTTGGCTTTGCAACCAGTGCCTTAATTGCTAATTGCTATTGCTGATGCAATTACTATTCGCTACCAAGGCATCGATGAAGGCTTCATTAAAGGTTTACTGATTGTTCAAGGCGCGAATATCTGTTTTGCTGCTGGACAAGTAGGTTACAAACGAGTCATAGAAAAACAACATCCAGACTTAGCACAACGCACTGTGTTTGGTTGGTTCTTCCTTGGTGCATTGGCCGTTGTGGTTCCTTGCTACCTTCTTTTAAGCAACCCAGAAAAATCACCAATAACCAGCACACAATGGGATATTTTAATCTATCTAGGCATTGTAGCTTCTGGTCTGGGGCATTTCGCTTGGAATAAGGGCGCAACCTTGGTTGATGTTGGTACGTTAGCAGTAGCTAACAACTTACTTATCCCTGCAGGAATAATAGTGAATGTGCTTTTTTTGGAATAGAGACGCAGATATTCTACGCCTAACAATCGGTGGAGGAATCATCATCTTAGCTTTGTGGATTAACGATAAATTCAATCACAAGCTGTCTAAAGCAAAAGCTCCAACTTAATTTATAATAGCGAGTGAAAGCGTATTTTATCTAACTGAATGCGCTTTCGTTTTATAGCAACAATGAGCAACATCACTTTTCCCCCCCAAAAAAAGACTACCCTCATTCCAGCCTTTTATTTCATTCCCCCCCCCACAAAGCAACTAAACTTCAGAAGCGCAACAACTTAAAGACAAAATGAAAACTTCTGATATAATTCGACAAAAAACTAATATAAAAAATATATATTGATAAGTATTCTTTAATACAATGCTTCTTGGATACTGCACAGTTAAATTAGGTTGATAAAAATTTATGATTAATTCAAGACAACACAAGCTCAATCATAAATTACTCCTACGCATTGTAGAATTAACCATCTCCACCTTGATTATTTCTCTAACGATCAGACCTCTTCTATTTGATATCCATCACTATTTTCTCTGGGTATCTGGATTCGACTTAATTATCGTAAGCTCACTTTACCTCATCATCAGAACTCAAAAGTTTGCAAAGTGGGAAATCACCATAGCCTTAGTTACAGCGATATTTCTGTTACTGCCCATTTTAGCGCTATCAGGAGGTGTAAATAGTCAGATCGCCTACTTCTTACCTCTTATGCCAGTCATGTCAGCGTTATTGGGCGGCCGTTTAGAGTCTCTAGTCATAGGATTTTTACTGGTTATTATTGTCCTGACGTTCACCTACTACAGCGAACATATTATTGATTTGAGCGACGAAATATACACTCATGAAAAGTCTTATAGTCGTGGTTTTTGGCTAATTATTACTGTTATTTTCAGTATGTTTTTTGGCCGTTTTTTCTCGCAAAAACACACTGAATTAACAGATCAGTTGAAAGATGAAAACCTACACGATCATCTGACAGGATTGCTCAATAGACGAGGTTTAGAACTGCATTTTGACAAGGCACTAGAATCGGTTTCTGAGACATCTCCCTTAACCTTAATGCTAATTGATGTGGATTACTTCAAAAAAATCAATGATGAACATGGTCACGATGTGGGAGATGCTTGTTTAGTCGAAGTTGCTTCCACACTCAAAGAAAGCCTCAGAAAGAATGACATTATCGCTCGTTTTGGAGGCGAAGAGTTTATTATCGCACTTCCTAATACATTTAAAATTGAGGCAACAGTGATTGCAGAAAATATCAGACAAACTATTTCTGAAGGCGTTTATAGTTCACTCAAGTTACCTCTGACTATTACACTAGGTCTCACAGAAACAACCCAAGAGAATGATCTGATATTGAAAGTAATCAAACGAGCAGATAAGGCACTTTATAGAGGTAAAGACAAAGGCCGCAATCGATTAGAGTGGTCTAAATAAGAATTGTTAAAACTTTACTTGGACAGACCTCTTGCATTTCTAACAAGGCACTATTACCCAAGCAATGATAGGGTTTTCATAACCATCTTCGCGCTTATATTCTCGATAACCTGCCGATTTGGCTGCGCCAATTAGATATGTGTTATCTTTTAATTTAATCACTGTTGCTGTCGCACCTTTTTCTTCCAATTCCACTAAATCAATAGAAGGTAAAAACGTATCTCCCACAACATATTCCTCTGAAGTGCTGGCAATCACTAAACCTTGCTCTGTTGTAAACAAAGCTTTAGAACCCATTTTTATTTCACCGTTTTCTCGTGGTAAAACATCATTAAGAATAGCGGAGAACTCAACACTGGAATCGAAGACAATGCCAATCCCCCCGATAATCGTATTATGGTCCTTTACATCACGTAATGCGGCATTATAAATATAAGTAGATTCTCCTTGATAAGAATCGAAAGCAACAAATGGTGACACGGAATATTCATATATTGAATCATGTTGAAATACGGATTGAGCACCTGAGTTACTTTCTATAGGTTGACCAATTTTTTCGTTATATTGATCGCCTGAAAACGCCACATAATGCCCCTGTTTATCATAGACATACAAGGTATGATAGACGGTATAAAGAGAGTGTATTTTACTTAAAGTCTGTTCGATGCTTTCTCTATCTATTTTTGAAGCGGACAGAGCTGTACGCAATAAACTACTTAATCCCCACCAACGACAATCATTCGCTCGTTCAAATAAATTACGATCCATAATATCTACAGCCAAACTTGCTTGTAAACGTATGGCATTTAATTGCGCTGAAATAATAGTCGAAAATAAAGATTCGATGGAATGGTCAAATATATTGTCTATATCTTGGCCAATTTTTTTAATTGCCTCTAAAACAGGCATGAACTCTACCGCATCCTCTCGTGCTGCTGTGATAATACCATTTAACACAATTAATTGAAGATCATCATTAATCAGCACTGATTGACGACGAATACCAAACAAATCGGCTGAAATAAGGCCTGTAAAATCATTCAATAAGCCTGTTTGATGTTTTTTATTGTCTACACCATTATCACCTTCCATTTGATCAAGAGGTAACAAAGACGCCATATGCCAATTCTCTGGCCCAGCATAATCTTGATAAGCCTGTCCTTTTGCACATATTTCAATCATCTTTCTACCATTGAATGTGATCATTCTTGGGGCTGTTTCTAGAGAAAGCTTTGGCACATCGCCCAAATTGCTAAATTCAGGAGCAAAAATCATTTCTCCCGCACCATTAAGAAGCGCAAAGTGACTATCTTCATCTTCTAACAAAAGTCGATCAACAATACCCTCTAACTCATTTTGAAAACGGAAACAAAGAACAATAACACCGACTACCATGCCTCCATCAAGTACGGCATTAGCGTATAAAAGATGGTTCTCCGAATCTCCTATTAATTGGGTTTTACCAAAGTATTCAACATAATCATCTGGTTCATTTATTGCCTGCCTAATAATAGAATCCTGTATTTTTTCTATTCGATTAGGCTGACTCAATTGAAAAATCAACTCACCATCAGGTGTTAACAACATTGCATCTTGATAAACCGAATAAATATTTATATAAGCTCTCAAACGATGCTCAATAAAAGCCCTATCTTCTTCATTTATTTGAGTGTTTTTTAAAAATTGAACAACATCATAGTCTGTTGATAAGAAACCTATGTCTGCGGTTCGCTCAAATAAGTTACGAATTAATACATCAATGGCCATCTGACAGCGCGAGGTATTTTGGAGAAGGGTTTTACGTACCTGCTCATTGATTAAACTTTCAATCAGTCGGTCTTGCAAATTATTGAATTGCCCAAGTGTGTTATCCATATCTTGCAAAATCGTTGAGGCAACTTCAAAACTGTTTATCTTTCCAATAAGCGCTATTTTTTCCCACCAAGTACTTAGTGACTTTAACCCTTGATCATAACGATCAATATTTTTAATCACACGTTTCATGGTTTCCTGATGAGAAGAAAGAAAAGCATCCACTATTTTGCACCTACAGCTAGATAAAGATATTTCACTACAGCAAAGAACACACCAAAACCCCCGTCAATTAGAAAGTTTCTTTAAAAAAACCATAACAATGATAAATGTTAATCGAACAGTAATTAATAGTGAAAAATAACGAACCAAATTCATAACATAAACAATAAAAAAGAGGCGTTTTTCGCGCCCCTTTTTCTTTCGCGTATCACCAAAAAATTAAACTTTAAATTTATCACTAATACTTTTAATTGCTTGTGCCTGCTCTTCTAATAAAGACATTTGTTCTGTTGTTTGGCTTGATTCATATCCGATGTTTTCAGCAAGCTCAGCAATACCCACAACATTTTTAGCGATATCCGTTGCCACTTCTGATTGCTGATAAGCCGCCGTTGAAACCTGCACATTCATTTGAGTCAGATTCTTAATCGATTCCGTGCTGGAATGAATAATCTCACTGATTTTCGCCATGGCCTCAACAACCATTTCACGGCGCTGGAGAGAACCATGCATATCTTCTGTTGCCTTTAATGCACTGGCTTGCAACTTCTCTAGAATGTCCTTAATTTCAACCGTACTTTGCTGACTACGTTGCGCCAAACCTCGGACCTCATCCGCAACAACCGCAAAACCTCGTCCCTGTTCACCCGCTCTTGCGGCTTCAATAGCAGCGTTCAAAGCCAGCAAGTTAGTTTGTTCAGAAATACCTTGAATCACTCCTAACGCTGTATTGATTTCGTCAACATTTCCACCCAGTACATGAATAGATTCTTCAACCGTGTTCAATACAGAGCTCAACTCATCTAATTGACGGCTCGACAATTGAACTTGCTGCAAGACCTCTTGAATCTCAAGCTCTGTATTTTCCGCAGAGCGTTTAGTCGATTCAGCATTTCCAGCGATCTCATTAGAGTTTGCCTTCATTTCTTCGATAGCACTTGCAACCAGATTTGTCTCGTTAATTTGTCGGTCTGATACTTGCGCTAACTTTTCCCTTTGCTCGTTTGACTTTACTGAGATTGATAACAAGCTGTCACTAGAACTTTTTAGGTAACTAATATCTATCGCCATGCTATCTAAGAAAGCGTTAAAGTCTGTCGAGATATTATTCAAAATATCGATGGAGCTTGCTGGTAGCTTTTTCGTTAGATCACCTTGCCCACCAGCGAGCTTTTTCACTGCATCGCCCAATTTTGCCAACGGACCTAAAACAGTTTGAGTAGATAAAAGCACAATGGCAGTCAACACACCGAAAACAACAGCTAAGATACCAAACGCAAACCATTGGCTCTCTTGTTGAATTCCACCTACAGAATCCTGAATATTAGACACAATTTTTTCAGCACCATCGATGTAAAAACCTGTTCCAATAACCAGATCCCACTTCTGAACATAAACCCCGTAACCATATTTTTTACTTGATTCTGTCTCACCCGGCTTAGGAAAATAAAATTGGCTAAAGCCATCCTCTTTCATTGCCGAATTGATAATATCTTGAATTAACAAATTTCCTTGAGAGTCTTTTAAATCAAACAAATTAACATTGATTTTTGCTCCTGCGCCATGCATCAGCCTCATACCATCCGTAGCGTAAGCATATAAATAGCCGTTCCCGCCATCGTACTTATAGGTATTTAAAAGCGCCAACCCTGCTGCCATCCCTTCTTTGCCAGGTTTATTAATTTCTGGTTGGATGATACTGATAGCAGAATCCAAAACAGTCACAAGACGATTTTTTTCTGTTTCAATTGTTGCATTTTCAACCAATCTAGAAACACCATCATTAACTCTATTTAATGTATTCATTTGAGTGATAGCGCTAATCAAAGCGATTAACAAAAAAGGCCCAAACGACAGAAGGTAAATTCTCAATTTGAGTGACTTAAACATATAAAAATTCCTTACAATTACAATAAAACATAGCTCATCTAAATTAAGTTGCGGCAAGTTCCCCTATGAGGACCGTCTCACACTAACGTAAAGATAGCAGAGGAAAGTAACCTCTCCTAGCAATGTAGTAAAAAATACCTTTCCAGAAAGCAGATTAGTGTGAGTCAGAAAACACCAGACACTCATATTTTAAAACTGAGGCATAACTTAGAGCGGCTAATATACTTATCCAAAAAGCTGACCACAAATAAGAATTGTTCTTTCAAATTCTCACACACAAAAAGCGACAGAGTCTCTATTGACCATGAAAATGTCATTTATATGCAATCAACCCTATCGAAAAGTACCAACAAGTATTAAAATCTGCGCAAATCCCCTACCCCTTCGTTAAGGATCTTTAATGACTTTGTCGACCAGTCAGTCAAGCAATGTCGTAGTTGTTAGTAACTCTTCAGATAACCCATTCGCTATTGATGTTGCATATGCAATGGGTCAATACGATGACATTGCTGATTTAATCAGTATGAAGCAATTCATGAACTCTGAATTCTGCCCTAGATTTATTTCAGATGAAGCCGACTTCGAAAACATAGGCCGTAAGCTAAAAGATAAATCCGTCATTATCGTCAGTACTGGCAGCCACATTAAAAGCCGCCAAGAACTGGCAATGGCGAATTTGATTATTGCTCGTGCAGCTAAAGAGAATGGCGCTGCTCGCGTTATTCTAGTAGAGCCAGATTTGTTCTACAGCGCACAAGATCGCGGCCCTCATAAAAGCCTAGGTGAAACCAACTTCGAACGAGATATTAACGATATTAAGAAGTTCGACGGCCAACCGTTTACGGCCAAGCTTTACGCTCAAATGCTGAAACTGTCAGGTGTAGACACTGTGATGACCATTCACAATCACTCTGATTCCGTACAGAAGATTTTTACAGAAGTGTTTGAAGGGGACTTCCACAACCTCATTCCCTATGAGATTTACGCTCATTACTTGCTGAATTCAGACATTTTGCATTACGGCGAAGATGGCGAAGGCTTAGTTCTTTGCGCACCAGACAAAGGCGCTCGAGACTTTGTAAAAGAAATGTTTAACCGTCTTGGCTTGAGCAAAGCCAAGTTCATCATGCTAGATAAAGAACGTACCGCTGAACGTAAAGTAGAAATAACACTTCACAAAGAAAGCGAACACACGTTTGATGGTTTAGATGGCGCAAGTATTATCTTATTCGATGACATGGTTCGTACCGGCTCAACAGTCGTTAAATCTTGCCAATTTTTGAAGCAAATTAACCCACAACGTATGGTATTTGCTGTATCTCATTTTTACGCCAGTGATGAAGGTCGAGAAAGAATGGCACACCCAGCCTTAGGTGAAATCTTAACCTTGAATACACTACCAACCATTTTAAACCGAGATGAGCAAGGTAGACTACGTAAGAAAATGGTCGTTCTGAAAGTAGAGAAATGGCTAGCTCAAGAACTATGCAATATTCTTGATCTACCAAATACTCAGGAGCCGAATCCATACAAAATCGATATGTCTTCTAAGAACCCTCGCTTTAAACGCAAAATTTGGTTCAGTGAAGAGCTACACGAGCTTCAACCAAAATAAAAAAACGCCCAGTCACTCCAACAGGTGACTGGGCGTTTTATATTTATCATTAAGACTTAAAAGCCTTCTATCACGCACGAAACGACAATAAAAGTATGTCTTTTATTTTTCGCTCTAACTCCACACCAGCCACTTCAAAATCCTCGCGCTCAACCTTGTATAAAAATGGCTGAACACTCCTTAGCTTTTTAATTGCTTTTGGATCTTCTGCTAGTAATACGGCTACATAGGAAAAAGCATCATAGTAAGAGAACGCCTGTTCACGCAAAGCATTCAAGTAAGAATCGACTGTACCTTCACCAAAAACTTGCTTAATCGCTGTAATAGCTCCAAAGACAGCAACACCTTCACAAAGCGCGGGTACTTTCTGCTCTCCAGAACCTAGAGGATAAAGACCCCTGACCATTTCTTGAACCAAATCCGCCAATAGCATGACATCATTTGTGAAGCTTCTTGCAGGCATTTGAACCTTATAACGATAAGGTTCGTCAGCACATTCAAACACCACTGTCGGCTTGGTAATATTATCCAGTACATCAAAGCCATCAAACTTTGCTTCCGCTACAGCCTCACCAAAAAGAAACTCAACAGCAGGCAACCAAGCCATACGAAGCTTTTCTAATTTTTCGACCTGTATAGATTGAGAATCTGCCACAACCTTTTCCTTCTCTCTACTTTTATTAGGCCGAACCTTACCATAACCACGCTCCCCAAGCAGATAAAATTCAGTTGCTTATCAAATGTAACCCCTCTTTCTGAGACTAGAAGGCATCATTTAATTTACGCTCAACTTAGATATGTTAGAATCATTGACCATACCAGCCGCAAGAGCGGTGGTTTAAGGAAAGCCTTTTTTACAATTAAGCTTTCATTACTCATTATTATTTAGGAGATTAAACCATGCGTCTTAATACGCTTAAAATCGGATTAGCGGCATTGTTTGCAGCTTTACCTGCTCTTGCCTTGGCTCACGCTGGTCACGAACACTCTTCCAGTTTCATGACTGGTTTTATGCACCCTATCGGTGGTCTTGACCATTTATTGGCTATGTTGGCAGTTGGTATTTGGGCTGCAAATCTCGGTGGTCGTGCTTTGTTTACCGTACCTTTGGCGTTCGTTGGCGCTATGTTAATTGGTGGCGGCATGGCTGTTGCTGGAATACAGGTTCCATTTATTGAACAAGGCATTTTGTTATCTGTTATCTTGATGGGCGCTCTATTAGTTGGTAGCACTCGCTTCCCAACGGCAGCTTGTGCTCTAGTGGCTGGCTCATTTGCTTTGTTTCATGGTGCTGCTCACGGCTTGGAAATGCCGTTGAATGCAAATGGCGCTTTGTACGCATTAGGTTTTGCTTCTGCAACTGCTCTATTGCACCTTATTGGTCTTGGCTTTGGTAGTCTCATTGCTCGTTTACAAATAAACGTTGCAACACGCATTACTGGTGGTGTTATTGCGCTGACAGGTTTGTTCCTAGCAATCGCATAATTTCTATGAAGCGCCATAAAATACATTTTTCTATACAAAAGCTTTATGGCGCTTCATATTTGTAATAATCAAGTTATTAAACTTCGCAACCACGTCATTCAACTTACAAAAGTTTCCATTAAACCTTTATCCTCTTAACATTCATGACATCTACTTACAAAATATGAAATATTAGTACAAGGTTTATAGCTATCATTTACGTATAAATTTTAAACAAATTTAAAGCAGGGACTGGATTGAAAGAATTAAAAACAACAAAGTTGTTTGCTATTTTTATTGCATGCACTGCTTTTATTAGCATTGTGGCATTAGGTGGGTATTGGACTCATTCAATAAATAAAACAGCAATCAACCAACAGACTTCCACATTGAGTAGCCTATCTCGTTCGCAAGCTGCTTATTTGGAGCGTCGTTTATCTACTGCTTTTACTGCAACCCAAATTTTAGCCTATGAAATAGAACATCATAATGGGTCATTTGATTGGTTTGATGAATACTCAGAAACACTTTTAAATTCAATTGACGGTATTGAAAGCTTACAGCTCGCTCAAGACGCCATTATCAATAAAATATTTCCTTTAGAAGGGAATGAAACGGCTATTGGTCTTAACATCCTATCCAATACGCAATATAAAGAAGAAGCTCTATCTGCCATTAAGGCCCGTAAACGCATTAGTGTTGGACCTGTGAAGCTTGTACAAGGCGGCATTGCTGTCATAAGTCGTACGCCTGTCTATCTTTATAGAGGCACTCAAAGAGAAATTTTTTGGGGGTTCGCTTCCGCTGTTATTAATCTCAACAAGTTAATTGAAGCAACTCAACTCAAAGAACTGATTAATGAAGGCTACAGATACAATCTCTCAAGAATTAACATCATTTCTGGCCAAGAAGTTATATTATCGCAATCCGAGCAACCTCTTACAGAAGTTCAAGCCTCTGCTGACCTTATTATTCCTGCTGGCCAATGGAAGCTTACCATCAGCAAACAAATGGAAGAGCAACTACTCAATAGAAATATAACAGGTTATTCTATTAGCCTTTTAATGGCCATCATCATTGCCATTGGACTGTATCTAATATTGATACAGCCCCAGCGCCTCAGAATCTTGGTTAAAGAAAAAACAAAAGAATTAGAAGAGCTTGCTTACAAAGACCCTTTAACTGGTTTACCAAATCGTCGCTACTTACAAAATTATTTACCAGATGCTCTATATAAAATTCAAAAGCATCAAAAGACCTCTGCTTTTATCTATTTTGATTTAGATAACTTTAAGCGCATAAACGACACCCTTGGACATGATGTAGGAGATCAAATCCTAGCTATAGTGGCAAACCATCTCAACAAACTAAAAAGCGACTCTAGCCTAGTTATACGTTTAGGTGGTGATGAATTCGGAATCATTCTGAACAATATTCAGAGCTATGAAGAAGCGGCAGAGTACGCAAACACAATATTAGACAATATAAAGGAACCCATTGTTATTAATAACAATAAGTTCACGCTAACAACATCACTTGGCATTGCCATGATCCCAGAACACGGGCATGACCTTGTCACTATAATGCAAAACTCTGATATGGCATTATACCAAGCCAAACTAGAAGGTAAAAACCAATATGCTTTTTACAACGAAAGCATGAGAATGAATACTTATGCACAAATGCAAAATGAATATGATTTAGACCAAGCAATACGGGAAAATGAGTTTGAGCTATATTACCAGCCCCAGTTCGACCTAAATACAAACAAAGTATGCGCAGCCGAAGCATTGATTCGCTGGAATCACCCAGAAAAAGGACTGGTTTTTCCAGATCACTTTATTCCTCTTGCCGAGAACTCAGGAAAAATCGTTGAGCTAGGCTACTGGATTTTAGAAAATGCCATCGCTTACCAAGCCAAACGCAAGCGTGATGGACAACCAGAAATTTTACTGCATATTAATTTATCTTCTAAGCAGATTTCTGACTCTAACCTTATTCAATTTGTCCAAGAATTACTTCTAAAATATCAAGTGCCAGCATCTTCTCTTGGCTTTGAGATTACAGAAACATTGATACTTGAAGATCTAAAACTAGCTAAAATCGTTCTGCAAACCTTCAAAAACATGGGGATATGCATTGCTATTGATGATTTTGGCACAGGCTATTCATCGCTTGCACAACTTAAGCACTTACCAGTTAACTTACTCAAGATTGATCGCAGCTTTGTCATGGATTTGGAACATGACATTAACGATAAAAAAATCATCGAAGCCATTATCGCCATGGCACATAAACTACACATAAAAGTGTTAGCTGAAGGGATAGAGACTAAATCACAATGGGAGATGCTTGAGTCTTTCCATTGCAATTTAGGTCAAGGCTATTATGTCAGTAAAGCCGTGTCTGGGTCTGATTTTTACAAGATCCCTCTAACAATAAAGCACCAAACATCTAATATCTCTATTTAATTGCACTTTATTAAAGTAACAAATCTTAAAAAGCCCCAAGTACAAATGTACTTAGGGCTTTTTAAGATTATCTAACACCTATATTAAGACGCTAAACAAATCGCACGTCCATGATTATGAGATTCAACAAGCTCTTTATGCAAACTGCAAATCGCTTTTTCATAGTCTTCTTCATCAACGACAAATTGCATATCTACTTGGCGCATAGATTGGTGCATAGCCAAGACATTAACCTCTTGCTCTGCAATCGCTTTTACTGCTTTTGCCAACATACCAGTCGTCTTCATGTCACTACCAATCGCAGACACAATCGCCACTTTACGTTGGGTGATCTCGGCACCTTCAAAGCGCTCTTGTAGAACCTGCATAACACGCTTTAGGATTTTTAAGTTAATCGCTAAATAGTTTGTTATGGTGTTAGCGTTAATATCTTTAGCAATAATATGGACATTAAACTGGCTCAGCACTTTAAGAATCGCCATATCAAATTTATCGATATCGCCCGCCATTTCTTGATCAAATATTTCAACCGCAAACACTCCTCGACAACCAGCGATGATCTCAACACAAGGCGCATCACTAACATAATCACCTGTGATTAAAGTGCCAGTGTGATCTGGTTCGAAGGTATTTTTAACACGAAGAGAAATATTGCTCTGACGCAAGCCTTTAGCCGCTTTAGGGTGAATCGCTTCCATTCCAAGGTTAGCAAGCTGATCCGCTACATCATAGTTAGTACGACCAATTGGCACCGCTTTGGTTTCGCCAACCAAACGAGGGTCCGCACTGCTCAAGTGAAATTCTTTGTGAATCACCGCTTCGCGTGCTTCTGTTAAGACGGCAATACGACTAAAGGTCATTTCACTGTAACCGCGGTCGAATGTAGACATTAGGCCAGTCTCACTATGAGCATAGCCCGTAGCAATAGGTAACTCTTTATGCAAATCAACATCTTTAAATGCATCAACAATACGCTCATCAAGCGACATTTGACTTGGACTGTTCCAGCCAGTCAAATCAACAAAAACAGCATTCACACCGTCTCGCTTTAATAAATGCGCAGTATTCCACGCACTGTGTGCTTCACCAATACTTGCTAGCATTTCTCGTACTGTTGCAAGATGCTCGCTAATTGAGAAGTGTCCATGCTGACAAAGACGATATAAGTCTTCAAGACACTCTTGAGCATCTTTTAAACGCTCAAGTAAAAAAGCATCCGCTTGATCGCGTAACTCGCCCGCATCAAACAGGCTATGGTTGATCTCAAGCATGGCTGTGCGCACTTCTTCTAATGCTGGCAACCAATGGTTCTGCTGACGATCATAAGCAAACAAAGCATATACACCAGCGTCACCTGTTTTCTTATGTTCCAACAATTTATCTGTCATGCCAGCATAAGCAGACACCACAAAAATTCGCTGATACATACTATGTGCTTGAGTCGGTTTAAAAATGATATTATCTCTAACCGAACGGTAATCGCTCATAGACGTACCGCCGATCTTTTCAACTGTGTGCTGTCCCATTACTTACCCAACTCTTAAAAGGTCTAGAAGCGAAAAAATACGTTATTCGCTCAGAATAAAAAATGATCGCTATAGTGTCATAATAGTGCAAAAAACTTAAGCACTTTTGTATGAATTGCACTCAAATAGTCCAAATTTTTCTTCTAGAATTTCATACGCCCCTTCGGCATGATGAACTTCCTTTCCGGTAATTGGTGAATCAATCACGCAAGCCAACTTCAACTATTTAAACGCTCTTAATGTATGAGTGTCATGCTTATCTAAAGCATACTCAACACTCGATTTGATCGAATATTTCTGTCCAGTTTCACTGCTTTCACCTTCAATGCAATACACAGATTCAAGGTGGTTTTGATAATGCATGTCGAAGTCTTTACCTTCAGAAGTCATCGTAATATGAAAAGAAAAACCTGTTACCTTCTTTTAATAAAAGTCGAGTATTTTTCGAATTTTGCTCTATAAAAGCACGCCTGTTGGTTAACAGACGTGTTCTTATCGTTAATCTTTAAAATGTCATACCTGCCGCGCCACAGTGATGCGAGTTCCCCGTAATAGACAACGCGCCTAATCTACAACCGTGAAAGCCATTGGTAAGACAGTATTGGCTATCGGTGCATTAGACACGATTGTGGCTTTGGTCGCAGGTTTGGCTATTTTCCCAATCATTTTTGCCAACAATATGGATCCAGCTGCAGGACCAGGGTTGATGTTTATGTCCTTGCCTGTGGCGTTCGGACAAATGCCTTTCGGTCAATTATTCGGTGTATTGTTCTTTGTCTTGGTCGGTATTGCCGCTTGGACTTCAGCCATTTCTCTATTAGAGCCAACCGTTGCTTTCTTGGTTGAAAAATTTGAAATGAAACGTACTTCCGCGTCTATTCTTCTTGGTTCAGGTGTGTGGGCGTTAGGCTTAGCTTGCTTAGGATCATTCAATGTCATCTCCGATGTTACTTTTTTCGGTAAGAATACATTTGATTTATTAGACTATATTACTGCCAACATAATGTTGCCATTAGGCGGCATCTTGATCGCATTGTTTGCCGGCTGGGTAGTAAAAGACAAGTTTGCTCAGGACGAGCTAGAACTATCAGACACAGTATTTAAACTTTGGAAAATTTCGATGAAATTTACAGCGCCAGTTGCTGTCGCTATTGTTTTATATTTCCTTCTGTTCCCTATGTCTTGATTTGAGTTCTTCATCACCCACTAAAGTTCTCTTTAGTGGGTGTTTTGAAGATTCCAGATCACTCAATAAACCTACATAGATCTTAAAGCGTAACTCTCTCCTGCAGATTGAAATGTCTTAGTAATAGCCGCTTCAGCGTCTGAATAAAATGACTGAGCATTTGACCCTTTTGCTTCTTTTAGTTTTTGAAATTTATTCCAAAATACTTCGTGGAAGTAAAACGCCACAGTATTAATTGCTGGCTCCACAATAGCAACCAAGCCACCAACAATAAAGCTTCCTGTAATCAAGTAAGCCACAGTGAAGGCAATTGAAAAGTGCATAACAGCGAATGTAATAGTTTTAATCATTTGAATCTCCTCGTTTAATTCAATAAAGATATTAAATGAGAAAACAAAATAACCAAAATGTATTATTAGTATTTATCTGATAGTTTTTTATTAAATGCGTTTTATAAAGCTGCTTACCCCTTCTAACGCTTTGGAATACACTTCCACATCACCTTGCATGGTTATATTTAATTCATGGGCAGCCAGCCAGAAACCTGCGCCTACTGCTGTAACAGGCTTTTCCCATTGCTGCATTTGTGAGATGAGATCCAACGACTTCGAAGCCTGTTCGTTTTCGCAAAATACCAATATAGATTGCACATCAACACCTTCAACTAGGTGAGACCAATCATCTGCTTGCTGAGCGTTTGGCACAACTCGACAAGATATTCCCTTATCTAACAACATAGCAGCTGCCATATAACACCAAAGCACTCGCCGAGACATCAAACCTGTAATCAACACCTTAGGCGAACGCTTTACTTGGGATCGAAAATTATTTGTTCGTGCAACCAGACACGACAGAATAACGGACTCGCAGAATACTAATGCCGCTCCTTTGCCTAACTTTTCAAAACTGGGCAGCAACCAGTCTCGCACAGCAATGTCTGCGGGATACTGCGAAAATACCTGCTGATAAAGCTGCTCTATTTTTTCCTCTTGAAAGCCTTGCGATGCTTTTAACAAAGACGTCTGCCTATCTAACCACTCACTTGATGGCGAAACACCCTCAACGGCCGTTCCTTGGTCTAACAAAGCACGCACCTTACTTACCGCAACACCTTGCTGAATCCAACGCAGTATCCCTTCCACACGCTGCACATCGCCTTGGTCATAAAGGCGATGACCTTTCTTTGTTCGTTTTGGTTTCAATAACCCATAACGACGTTCCCAAGCACGTAAAGTGACTGAGTTCACACCGGTCTTCAAAGACAACTCTCTAATAGGGAAGTAAGAAGAACAGTCTAAAACAAGAGATTCATCCAACACATCTGATGCGTCGACATTAGCCACTTCTTCATTCTGGCTTGATTGACTCATATTCATTTCCAATAAATATCAACACTAAAAACAGAGATAAACACAATAAAACCCATTGTGACCTAAACTTATTCAACAGGCAAAAACTATACAAATATTTTTTTGTACAATAAATTTGCCTTTATTGTACAAGTTTCTATATTGTATAAGAAAGACATCAAAGAGAGCGGAGCAATATCATTATGAGCACACAGACAAGAGACAAGAGTGAAGCGCCCATCTTTGATATTGCCATTGTTGGTGCAGGCCTAGCCGGAAGCTTATCTGCTCATCTATTATCAGAATCTGGCTACAAGGTATGCGTTATAGAAAAAGGCCGTGGAAGCGGTGGTCGAGCAAGCAGCAAAAGAATCGCGGACGACATCAGCTGTGATCTAGGCACCCCTTTTATCTATGCACATCAACCAGAGTCAAAAGAAATATTGGAAAAGCTAGTAAAAGAAAATATTGCAACGCCGTGGAAACAATGTAGCAAGCCAGATGCCCAAGCCTTTGTTGGTGTACCAAAAATGAGTGCAATTACTCGTCATTGGCTAAGTCAATCGACATTTATTACGGAAACACGAATCCATCATATAGAGCAGGTTCACAGTGATAACAACCAACCAACTTGGTTGCTAAGAGACGATAAATACCAAAAAGTGGTTCATGCTAAAAAAATCATCATCACGGCACCAGCACCACAAGCCGCGATGATATTGGCCACCCATGCTGATTTAACCGTTCTATTGTTAAGAGCAAATCAAGCAAGCAAAACATCTCAGCCACAATGGGCCATGTGGTTAGAAGCAAGCAGCAGCGAACTGAATGCTTTAATCGAATTCAATCAAGGCCCTATTGCTCGCATGATAAAAGATAACCATAAACCTATGCGTAAAGGCGACGATACTGACCGCTGGGTTATTCAAGCTGATACAAAATGGACAAGTGAGCATCTCGACTCAGATAAAGAAAAAATCACTCAGACACTTCTTCAAGCATTTTCAGAGCATACAGAACAGAGAGCGATAAAACATGGCCAGCCACATAGATGGTTATTAAGCCGATTTGAACAAAACAAAGATAATCAACCTTTTGCCTGGTCACCCGAACACAATATTGGATTGGCTGGCGATTGGTTATTTCAAGGCGATGCTGAAGGTGCCATTTTAAGCGCCTTCTTCCTCACAAATGCAATAAAAGACAACCGTTGAACTATCCATTTATTTTTAGTTAACAACTCATCTTTTGGAGAATAAACATGCCATTATTTCATACACCAGATCAGCTAGAACAAAAAATACCAGTTGGAATCAGCGCTTGCTTGTTAGGAGACAATGTCCGTTTTAATGGCGGACACAGCAACTCAGACTATTGCAATAAAATACTGACTGACTATTTTGAGTACCAAAAATTTTGCCCAGAAGTAGCGGCTGGATTTGGCACGCCTCGCCCAACATTGCGCTTAGAAGGTGATCCAAATGACCCTAGAATGGTCTTCACAAAACAAACAGACAAAAACGTCTCAGATGTTTTTATGTCCAGCTCAAGCGCATACCTTGAAAAGCTCTCTCACCTTGATGGCTACATTGTGATGAAAAACTCACCAAGCTGTGGCTTAGAGCGAATTAAGGTGTACCAAGAAAATGGGCATCCTCATATGCAAAGAAGTGCCGGCCTTTTCACTAAAGAGCTGCAAAAACGCTACCCACTTTTGCCAATCGAAGAAGACGGCCGCCTGAATGATTCAAAGTTAAGAGAGAACTTTTTGCTTCGAGTATTTACCCACCATGACTTCCGTCACAGTGTCGGCGAATCAACTAAAATGAGAGACCTAATAGCATTTCATAGCCGATACAAATACATGGTGATGGCACATTCTCAACCAGTATATCGCCAACTTGGCCGCCTACTTTCTGGGAACGACCCAAGACCAGTGAGCGAATTAAGAAACGCGTACTTTGAAAGATTAATGACAACATTATCTAAACCAGCACAGCGCAAAAATCACTGTAACGTATTGATGCATTTAATTGGTTATCTAAAACATGCTGTCGATGTTTCGGTACGAAAAGACATTATCAATGTGGTCGAACAGTATCGACGTGGAGAAGTGAATCTAGCGACACCAATGACGCTACTTCAACATTATTTAAAGCATTACGGCAGCGAATACATCAACCAACAAAGCTACTTTACTCCGTACCCAACGCCATTAGGTATTCGCAACACTATTTAGTAAAGCATCGAATAGCAGGACTCAGACACCGAATGAAAATTGAACACCTAGTTTGGCTAAGGAACGATCTCCGCAGCATAGATAATCCAGCGCTTTACCATGCATCCAAGCAAGGTAAAGTAGCTGTTGTTATTGCAATCACACCGCAACAATGGAAAGAGCATAACGAATCTGATGCAAAAACAGGCTTGCGAGCAGGCTTGATTCAAGCACTAAGTGAGTCTTTTGCTGCGCTTGGAATTACATTACATCTCATTCATGCCGAAAATTTTTCACAGCTTCCAGATAAAATAACGGAGCTCTGCTTAGAAAATGGCATCAAGCACCTTTGGTTCAACCATGATTTACCTGTGCATGAACAACAAAGAGACCAAGCCGTTTTTGAAGCACTAAAAGAACACAATATTGCGGCACATATTCAACCTGCAGACTTGATTGCTCCTCAAGCTGTATTAAGCCAACAAGGCACACCCTTTAAAGTCTTCACGCCTTTTTTTAAACGCTGGGTTACGCTATTAGCTCAACAAGACATCACACCATTTCCAGCCCCTGAGCCTCAATCCGATCCGATAGAACCTATCTTACTAGACTTTAATTGGAGCAAACCATTCAGGGAAGATTTATGGCCAGCAGACCAAGACATTGCCAAACAACGTCTTTGGCAGTTTTGCCATCATAAAGAGCGCCATTATCAAAATGGCAGAGATTACCCGATACAGCCCGCTACCAGCACCATCTCGCCTTACCTCGCATTAGGTGCATTAGGACCAAGACAATGTTTAGAAGCTATTTTTTATACGTGTGACCAAGAAGAAAGAGATTGGCAAGACAGCATTTGGTTAAAAGAACTGGCGTGGCGAGACTTTTATCGTCAGCTAATGGGACACTTCCCTTTGCTGTCCATGAATCAACCATTTAAACCAGACACCAATCTATTACGTTGGCGAAACGATCAAGATGAGTTTCACGCATGGTGCGAAGGCAGAACAGGATTCCCTATCGTAGATGCCGCCATGAGACAGCTCAATCAGACTGGTTGGATGCATAATCGCCTTAGAATGATCACAGCAAGCTTTCTTACCAAGTTGCTTTTTGCTGATTGGCGAAAAGGCGAAGCGTATTTTATGAACAAGCTGATTGACGGTGAATTTTCAGCAAATAATGGCGGCTGGCAATGGAGTGCATCAACTGGATGTGATGCTGTACCTTATTTCCGAGTTTTTAACCCAACAAGGCAATCTGAAACTTACGATAAAACAGGGGAATTCATTAAACGCTTTGTACCAGAACTCGCCGAACTAGACTCAAAATCCATACATAATCCGAGTTCAGAACAAAGAGCCAAATATCATTACCCAGAACCTATTGTGGATTATAAATCTGCTAGATTGGCTGCTATTACTGCCTTTGACGAGTTAAAAAACCTTCCATAACCCCCTTTTGGTCTAGAGGAAAAACACGCGACAACAAAGTTTTTCCTCTAGACCTTTCTAATACCGAAAACCCTATCTATACTTTGAACTCTAATAGACTTAAACTTAGCGCGATAAACGCTTTCGAAAAGCAATTTCTACAACACTTTCTGGACCCTCTTATCGTTATGTCTGATTCACAACACCTACATGATGTACTTGTTAATTTACGACGCATTATCCGAGCAACGGATTTGCAATCAAAGCGCGTTGTTAAAGCCTGCGGCCTAACCATTCCACAAATTATGGTGCTGCGCTCTATTGAAGAGCTTGGTGACGTAACTGTAAGACGTATTTCAGACAGCGTTTCGTTAAGTCAGGCAACTGTTACAACTATCTTAAATCGTTTAGAAGACAGAAAATTCGTAGAGCGAGTAAGAGCACAAAAAGACAAACGCATTGTTAATGCTCGATTAACAAATTTAGGGCAAGACATACTGAAAACAGCACCACCATTGTTACATGAGAAATTCATTGATGAATTTGAGTCATTAGACGACTGGGAACAAACTCAAGTACTTTCTTCGTTACAACGTATAGCAGTTATGATGGATGCAGAATCTCTGGATGCGGCCCCTTTACTCGTTATTAATTCTCCTAATGCGTAATCATTACAAAGCGTTAATAAAAGGCATTTGAATAACATTCTCCATTAGTATAAGAGTCTAAAAAAGATACTTTTTTGGATTTTCATACTAAAAGCGTCATTTTTTTGCCTTATTTTACAATAAGCCCCTCTGAACCCTCTTCTTATCTAATCACTTTTTTCATTGGTCTATAATTAAAATGCTTTTAAATACTAGGTTTCAAAGAAGCCTTACTCGTTTTTCCGTGATTTGTCAGACGATTAGATTTGATGTATAAATATTAGATCTATAAAGTAATTGCAATTAAATCAATCTCGTTACAATACCCAAAGGAACCAAATCATGTATATAAAGACTCTTTCTGCACTGACGATAATGCTTTCAGCATCATCAGCTTTTGCTGCAAGTGAAAGTTGCGGTGATTTAACGATTGCTGATATGAGCTGGAACTCAGCGACATTAATCGCCAACATTGATAGCCTTATCCTTACAGAAGGTTACAACTGTAATGTTGAATTAGTACCGGGTGATACGAACGCAACAGGCGCATCTATCATTGAGCGAGGCGAGCCAGATATCGCACCAGAATTATGGTCAAATGCTCTAGCGTCAGCACTTCAAAAAGGTGTTGCAGACAAGCGTATTCGTATTGCGGGTCAATCTTTATCTGATGGCGGAGAAGAAGGTTTTTGGATTCCAAAATACTTAGTTGATGAAAATCCAGCTCTTTCATCAATGGAAGAAATTTTAAAACACCCTGAACTATTTAAGCATCCAGAAGATGACTCTTTAGGCGCTTTATATAATTGCCCTGCTGGCTGGAACTGCCAGATATCTACAGGTCACTTATTTGAAGCGTTTAATATGGAAGAGCGCGGATTTGATTTGATTGATCCTGGTTCTGGCGCAGGTCTTTCAGGCTCCATTGCTAAAGCCTATGAGCGTAAAGAAGGCTGGTTAGGTTACTACTGGGCTCCAACCGCCGTTTTAGGTAAATACGAAATGGTAAAAGTAGATTTCGGTTCTGACGTCAACTTAGAACACTACCAAACCTGTCTTACTCAAGAATACTGTGAAGACCCACAACCTAGTATGTACCCACCAGCACCAGTTGATACTGTAACAACTGAAGCTTTAGCTACTGAAAAGCCTGAGATTTACGATTATTTAACTAAACGTTCTTTCACTAATGCAAAAATGAATGCATTACTCGCTTGGATGGAAAGCAATCAAGCTCAAGGTGACTATGCCGCTGAATATTTTCTGAAAAATAATGAAGCAATGTGGACAACTTGGGTTTCTGCTGATGCCGCTAAAAAGATAAAAGCCGCTCTTAACTAAAAAAGTATATCTAGACCATAAGCACTAGAACCTAAAGTAAGAGGCTCTAGTGCTTTGTTAAATCCTTAATAAAATACAAGGTCCCTACAAAAATGGCAGACAGTTCTTGGTTTACCAGCTTCCCAGAATTAGGCAGGAAAGATCTAACAGCCTTTAAAAGGACATTAGACGGTGCCTATCGTGAATTCTCTCGTAATTATGGTGAGTTAATCGAAGGTTTTTTCGACCCATTGCTCACTTTTTTAATTTGGTTTGAAAAACTATTACTAGCCTCTCCTTGGTGGCTAACCATTGGAGTAGTTATCGCTATTGTATATAGCGCAACTCGTTCATGGAAACTCTGTACTGGTGTATTTGCCTCCTTAATTGCCATTGGCATTTTTGGTATGTGGGACGACACCATGCGTACTTTAAGTATTATTACTGTCTGTACCCTACTCTCTATTATTATCGGTGTGCCTACTGGCATTCTCATGTCCCGCTCAAATAAAATGCAATCAGCCATAACACCCATTTTAGATGTCATGCAGACCATGCCAGCTTTTGTCTACCTTATTCCTGTAGTTATGCTGCTCGGCATTGGTAAAATCCCTGGGGTTATTGCCGTTATTATTTATGCCGTACCGCCTGTTATCCGTTTAACTAATTTAGGTATTCGCCTAGTAGATAAAGAAATAATGGAAGCAGCCACATCATTTGGAGCAACAAAAACACAAAAATTATTCGGTGTGCAATTACCACTAGCCATGCCAACGATTATGGCTGGTATAAACCAAACCATCATGATGGCATTGGCCATGGTGGTTGTCGCTTCTATGATTGGTGTAAAAGGCTTAGGGCAACCTGTTCTAAAATCCATTACTAACCAATACTTTACCTTAGGTTTACTAAATGGATTAGCTATTGTAGCGCTTGCTATTATTTTTGATCGAGTCTCTCAGGCTTATGCTAAACGCTCACAAAAACATCTAGGAAATCGTCATGACTAGTACAAATACAACTAACCAAACGACGAGACCTCTCATCGAAATAAACGGTTTATATAAAATCTTTGGCCCCAAAGAGCATAGTATTTTGCCTATGCTAGAAACAGGTAAAAACAAAAAGGACATACTAGCAGAGACAGGCCACACAGTTGGCCTTAGAGACATTAACCTTGACGTACATCAAGGTGAAATTTTTGTCATCATGGGACTTTCAGGGTCTGGCAAATCAACTCTCATACGTCACTTCAATCGACTTATTGACCCAACTTCTGGTCAAATAAAAGTTGAAGGTGATGACATTATGAAATTGTCTGAAGAAGAGTTAATTGAATTTAGGCGACATAAAATGTCCATGGTTTTCCAAAACTTCGGACTTTTACCACATCGCACTGTTTTGGAAAATGTTGCCTATGGATTACAGATTCAAAAAGTCGCGAAAAAAGAACGTTCTGAAAAAGCAAAAACTTGGCTTGAGACCGTAGGCTTAGCTGGTTATGAAGAGCAATACCCAGGACAACTTTCTGGTGGCCAGCAACAGCGCGTCGGATTAGCAAGAGCGTTATGTACAGACGCTGAAATACTTTTAATGGATGAAGCTTTTTCTGCTCTTGACCCTCTTATACGTAGCGAAATGCAAGGCCAACTACTTGAGCTTCAAGATACACTGCAAAAGACCATTATCTTTATTACTCACGATTTGGATGAAGCGTTACGAATTGGTGATCGAATTGCCATTCTAAACGATGGTGTATTGTCACAAATTGGTACACCAGTAGACATTCTGCTTAACCCTGCGGATGACTATGTTGAGGCCTTTGTAAAAGATGTGAACAGAGCTCGTGCCGTACCTGTCAAAACTATCATGCAACAGTCTGTTCCTCTTATAAAATCGCCAAATCTAGCCGATGCCATTGCCAAACTCCCAAGCCAAGGGTACGCCTTTTATCAGAATGAGTCTGGGTTCCATGGTGTTTTGACTCGTAAGAAACTTGAAGCGGCTATCAAGCAACGCCCGCAAGGCAACATCGAAGCAGAAGATGTGACAGAGATACCGAACCTAATGCCAGATATGCTTTTACAAGAAGCGCTATCTGATTCATTAAAATCCGATTACTCTCTACCTGTTTTGGATGAAGAAGGCCGATATGTTGGTGATCTAAGTTCAGAATCCTTAGCGGAAACACTTGAATATAGCGCTGAGTAATTAACTTAGGCTCTTTTGCTTTCACTAAAAAGAACTCAAAAAAAGCCGCACTCATTTTTCAAAATGAATGCGGTTTTTTTATATCTGCACAAAGCTTTGATTAATAAGCTTTATCGACCAAAATAAAAATCATAGCTTATTTTAAATCTAGAACGTCTTGCATGTCATACATGCCAGCCGCCTTACCTTCAAGCCAGCTTGCTGCGCGCACAGCGCCTTTTGCAAACGTCATTCGACTGCTCGCTTTGTGAGTAATTTCAATGCGTTCACCTTCTGTAGCAAACCACACTGTATGTTCACCCACTACATCGCCAGCACGAATGGTTTCAAAGCCAATCTCTTTTTGTGTACGAGCCCCTGTTTGCCCTTCACGACCATACACAGCGCATTCTTTTAAATCTCGACCTAATGCTTCCGCAACCACCTCCCCCATACGCAAAGCCGTGCCAGAAGGTGAATCAACTTTGTGACGGTGATGCGCTTCAACAATCTCTATATCGTAATCATCACCTAGAATCTCTGCAGCCGTTGCTAGTAGCTTAAGAGTCAAATTCACACCAACACTCATGTTTGGTGCAAAAACCACAGGAGTGTGAGCTGCAGCTTGATTCAAGAATGCTTTCTCTTCATCGTTCAAACCAGTCGTACCAACTACGATGGCTTTTTGATGCTTCACACAAAACGCAACATTTTCTAATGTCAGCGCAGGCGTCGTAAAATCGATAAGAACATCAAAGTCATCAACGCAATCAGCTAAGCTAGCAACAGCAGCAACACTTAGTTTGCCAATACCTGCGATTTCACCTGCATCAGCTCCCACTAAACTACTACCTGGTCTCAAAATAGCGGCACCTAAAGAAGCGCCTTCGACATCGTTAATGGCTGTAATCAAATACTTTCCCATGCGTCCAGACGCACCAATCACTGCTATTCGCATTATCTTGTCTTCCTCAAAAAATTTCGCAAACCATAACAAAAAACAACCTAAATCTCAGCCTTTAAAACTATTAAGATGATTTAGAAGGCATAAAAAAAGGAGCCAAAGCTCCTTTTTACGAAGAATCAACGATTAAAAAATTTCATTAGGTCTTAATTCTTCAATGACTTCCAAGTCAAACTCAATCACACCTTCTTCTGGCAAGTCATCTAAACTTTGACGAACTGCTGGTCGAGATTGATCGTTCTGTTTAATCACAATTTCCACTCGACGATTGGTTCCTCGATTCCTCACCGTGTCATTAGGCACAAGAGGGCGAGTATCTGCAAAACCTGTCACAGCAAAGCGCCCTTGATCTAGCTGACCTGTGGCAAAAAGCTCTTCCGCAACTGAGATAGCACGAGCTGAAGACAGCTGCCAATTCGAGCGGAATCGAACACTATCAATCGGTATATTATCTGTGTGCCCTTCTACTGAAATCGTCCCTTGAATTCCAACCAATACATCACGTATTAAGTCGATAACTGGAATAAAATCATAATTCAACTCTGCCGATCCAGAGTCAAAAGAGCCCTGATCTTTAATTCGAATCGTAATAGTTTCTTCTTGAGTTTCTATCTCAATCGTACCTTTCGAAATTTCTTCTCGTAGCACAGAAGCAATTTGCTGAGCATCTTCTTCTGTTTCTTGAATTTTCTGCTCTCGTTCTATATCCGCTTGAGATTTATTGACATAAGTAACCTCTGAAGGCTGCCCAGAATCTTCCTGCTGATTCAGCTCTGCCGTATCCGGCTTACAAAGTACTTCTAAAGTATGCTCTGGAATAGAATCTACTTTTTGTCTAACCTCATTAATTGGCGTTGGCTCTGGCCGACCTGGACTAAATTCCAAAGCGATAACAGACGTTCCCATAGGAATCGCATCAGCCTCCACTTCTCTTTGCACACCAAAAGCGTATTTTAATGAGCCTGCTAACTGTTTAAACTTGATGACATCCATTTCTGCGAATGACAATAGAAGTACAAAGAAGCACAGTAATAACGACATGAGATCAGCAAAGGTTCCCATGTAAGCAGGCAAACCCTCTATACATTCAGGGCAATCTGATTCTTCTTCATCACTCATTATAAAATCCACTTACAACTAACATGATTTATAACTCACACTACTCACGTGCAATTCGCTTCCCTTCCGCCAAATAAGACTTCAATGTATCATCAAGCACACGAGGGTTTTGACCTGATTGAATGGCAAGCAAAGCATCTAATATCAACTTCTGACAGGTTAATTCTTCATCAGCACGGGCATTAAGCTTCGCCTGAATCGGTAGACACACCATGTTTGCCACCATGGCGCCATAAAGAGTGGTTAAGAGCGCAATCGCCATGGCAGGTCCAATAGAACTTGGATCCGATAAGTTCGCCAACATTTGCACCAAACCAACCAAGGTTCCTATCATCCCCATCGCTGGAGCCACATCACCAAAAGCTTTAAAGATTTTGGCGCCGCTACTATGACGGTTGTACGCTTGGCTCATTTCTTTACTAAGTTGATTTTTAACTACTGTACTATCATGACCATCCACCAGCATTTGTATGCCAGTAGATAAAAAAGGATGACTAACCTCTTTTCCCTCTAGAGACAGTAACCCGCCCTTACGAGCTTCATCAGCTAATCCGTAAATTTCATCAATCAATGTGTCCATTGGAACACTTTTGAACATGAACGCTTTACCTGCAACTTTACCAGCGCCAAGAAATTGCCCCAGTGGATATTGCATTAAAGTCACCAAACTTGATCCAACCAATACAATAAGTATTGAAGTGGTATCAATAAACATCCCTGCCGACCCACCCAAAAAAATGGCAGCTCCAACAACTACAAAAGACCCTATAAGTCCTAATAACGTTGCGATATCCACACACGTCTCCCAACAAAAAGCTATAATGCGATCAATATATTAATATGATTCTATACGAAAGAAACACTAACCATGACATCTTCTTGCGTATTTTTTGTAATTTTCATTAACTCTCTCTTAAAAAGTGAGTATCTTTCCATTAGAAAATGTCATTTTATCAAGAGTAACTTCCATGTCTCGAAAAACTAATGTCCGCCATTTCGAAGAAAATCTAAAAGAATTGGACAACATCGTCGCTCAACTTGAGTCTAATCAACTTTCTCTTGAAGAGTCTCTAAAAGCCTTTGAAAAAGGTGTTAAACTGAGTCAAGACTGTCAGTCTGTTCTCACCCAAGCAGAACAAAAAGTTCAAATTTTGCTTGAGAAACAAGATGGTGAGCATTTAGAAACATTTGATCCGGAAACTAATTCGTGACTTTAGACAATTTTTCACAGTACGCTCGCCATCGAGTAGACAGCTACCTTGCTCAACATCTAAATGAATACAAGCCCGCGACGCATTTACAAGACGCCATGGCGTACAGCTTATTTAATGGCGGCAAACGTATTCGCCCTATGCTGACATATGCCGCCGCTTCATTATTTGGTGATATAAACGACCTGACAGACGCCAGTGCCGCAGCGATTGAATCCATTCATGCTTATTCTTTAATCCATGATGATTTGCCAGCCATGGACGATGACGACTTACGTAGGGGCAAACCAACCTCTCATATAAAATATGACGAAGCAACCGCCATCCTCGCAGGTGATGCTCTGCAAACCTTTGCTTTTGAGTTATTAAGCCAAGCCAAGCACAAGGACGCGACTTTACAGCTACAGCTCATTCAAGAATTAACGCAATCTTCTGGACGTCATGGCATGGTAACAGGCCAAATGATCGACCTTGCCAGTGTTGGGAAAAATATTGATGTTCAGGCTTTAGAAGAAATGCATCAACATAAAACAGGCGCTCTCATTCGTGCAAGCGTCCGTATGGGAGCCATCAGCACAGGAGCGACAACGCCAGCAGACTTTACAGCATTAGACACGTATGCCAATGCAATTGGCCTCGCTTTTCAGGTTCAAGATGACATCATAGACATCACCAGTGATACCTCCACATTGGGCAAAACACAGTTTTCTGACGAAGATGCTAACAAACCTACTTACCCTAAACTACTCGGTTTACAGGGCGCCCAAGAACTGGCGAAGAGCTTACATGATCAAGCCGTCACCTCAATTTCACCTTTTGGTGATGCGGCACAGCCGTTAATTGAATTGGCAAACTATATTATTGGCCGCAACCACTGATATACTTACCCGCTTTTTAACGATCGCGTTTTTAAATTAACAGAGTGTGACCTAACCTGTGCCAATGTTTGAAGAAATACCAACAACACGACCTGACACGCCTTTACTGGATCAAGCCAACATTCCGGCCAATCTGCGTGCTTTGAGTAAAGAGCAACTGCCACAGCTTGTACGTGAACTGCGAGAATTCATGCTATACAGCGTCGGACAAACTGGTGGTCACTTTGGTGCAGGCCTTGGTGTGGTTGAGCTTACTGTCGCTCTACATTATCTGTATAACACACCAGAAGATCGCATTGTTTGGGATGTAGGCCATCAAGCTTACCCACATAAAATCCTCACAGGCCGTCGTGAAGCACTCCTTAATATTCGCCAAGAAAATGGTATCTCTGGCTTCCCGAAACGAGACGAAAGTGAATACGATACCTTTGGTGTAGGTCACTCAAGCACATCTATTGGAGCCGCGTTAGGCATGTCGCTCGCCGCTCGACAACTTAAAACTGGTCGTAAAACGGTTGCCGTGATTGGGGATGGCGCTATGTCTGCAGGCATGGCATTCGAAGCACTTAATCACGCTGGCGATGCAAAAGCCGACATGCTCGTTATCTTGAACGATAACGAAATGTCTATATCCAAACCTGTTGGTGCGCTTTCTAGCTATTTTGCTCGTATCTGGGCCAGTAAAACTTATGACCATATTCGCAAAAGCGGTCAGAAAGTTTTTTCCGGTTTGCCTTCTGCATTAGAGTTGGCTCGAAAAGCTGAAGAACATATGAAAGGCATGGTGTCGCCAGGCATGATGTTTGAAGAATTGGGCTTTAATTACATCGGCCCAATCGATGGTCACGACTTGGATCATCTTTTAACCACCATCGCCAATCTAAAAGATCGATCCGGCCCACAGTTTCTTCACGTGATCACAAAGAAAGGCAAAGGCTTTGAACCGGCTGAAGGTGATCCTATTGGCTATCACGCCATCAATAAGATCGAGCCTGACCCAAAACCAAGACAAGAAAAAAGCAACTTACCTAAATATTGCAATGTGTTTGGGCAATGGGTTTGCGATGCTGCCGAGAATGACAGCAAACTGGTTGCCATTACGCCAGCGATGAAGGAAGGCTCCGACTTAATTGCTTTCGCTGAGCGCTTTCCAGACCGATACTTTGATGTTGCCATTGCAGAGCAGCACGCAGTGACCTTGGCAGCTGGTATGGCGTGCGATGGATTAAAACCCGTCGTTGCAATTTACTCTACCTTCTTGCAACGGGCTTACGATCAGCTGATTCATGATGTGGCTTTACAAAACCTTGATGTGTTGTTTGCCATTGATCGTGCTGGCTTAGTAGGTGAAGACGGGCCGACACATGCTGGCGTCTATGATTTGAGCTATTTACGCTGCATTCCAAACATGATTGTTATGGCGCCATCGGACGAAGATGAATGCCGAAAAATGCTACAAACAGGTTATCAATATGAAGGGCCTGCAGCGGTGCGTTATCCGCGTGGGACTGGCCCTGGAATCAAGCTCGAAGACAATCTAGACATTATTAATATTGGACAATCGCGTACATTACATACAGGTCAATCTGGTATTGTTATCTGCAGCTTTGGCCGTCCTACTTATGACGCCCTAGCAACCGCTAAAAATCTAGACACTACATTGATAGACATGCGTTTTGTGAAGCCGCTTGATGAGCAAGCCCTATTAGATCAACGAGACGCAAAACTCATAGTAACGGTTGAAGAAAACGCCATTATGGGCGGTGCTGGCTCTGCCGTCAGCGAGTTCTTACAAGCAAACAATATTAATGTACCGGTTCTTCATCTAGGTTTACCTGACCAATACGAAGAACATGCTAGCCATAGCGCCATGCTAAAACGCGTTGGCTTGGACTCTTCTGGCATAGAAGCATCTATTCGACAAAAGCTTACCAAATAAAGCCTTTCCAAGAGACCAAATTAGACACACAAGTTTCTATTTTGATCTCTTTCTTAGATTACCTTAATGTTTTTTCTGCTTCTTCTACCACCATTTTTACGCGATTAGGAATACGCTTCTAACTGTGAGTGCATAAGTACAAGGTTTCACTTACTGGCTCAACCAATCGATAAACTTTAATACTATTCGGTTTATTAAAAGCGCCATTGGTGAAATGTGTACAGACGTATTCGGCGCTGGCTGGGAAAAATTCCGTATTGCCTACCTTTCAACGGGCGACAGAGTTGGTGTTGAGATTTTTGAATTTAAAGGCCAATAAAACCCAGAAAACAATTTTGAATATTGGAAAACAGGTATCTTCCACTTTTGCGTACAAGACCCAAATATTGAAGAGTTAGCTGGCAAGGTTGTTGCTGGCGGCAAAAACGCATGTCTGAGCCTCGCTACTACTACCCTGGCGAAAAGCCTTATCGCATGATTTACATGGAAGACCCATTCGGTAATATTTTGGAAATTTATAGCCACAGCTATGAATTAATATACAGTGACGGTGCTTACTAAAAGCCAATAAAAATAAAGCTCTATCATGCCTGATAGAGCTTTATGCTTTACATTCGATAACGAGATTTAAACTATTTATCAAATAAGCTGATAAAAGTTCGAATTCTCTTAGCATTCACACCGCGGTCACTACGACCAATTCGCGATACGCTGCGAATGTCGACGCGGCTCTGTCCTTCTACAGACGATACAACCACCACAACATCATCGATAAACTGATAAACCGACGTTTTCGCACTGGCCTCAAAACGCAATGCATATTGATCTTCAACAACAATGTCCCAATTCATTTCCTTTGCCACTCTTAAAGCTTCTTGGAAAGCCGCTTGTGTTGATTTATCAGAAAAGATCGGAACAATATCAGGATAGGCTTGCTGCTGAAAAGCAGCGATTTCTGGGCCACCATAAACCAAAGTATTTCTTGCCCCTTCACGAGACTCATCAAGTACTTGGAAAAGCGGAGGATTAGTCGTATCCGTCGTAATGTCATGAATCGGCGGTACACGCACTGGTGGGTTTATTTTCCCATAGATTGTCGGTGCTAATAATGCAATACCCACAACAACCGTGAAAAAAGATTTGCCTAGGCCACATCGACCTTTCACGACCAAATAGTAAATAACACCAAGAATGCCTAGCCCTAAAACAGCATAAGCAATAGGGTTCATATAATTACGCACCAACCCAAAACCAACAATTGGCTGCCATAAATTCAATCTAGCCCCTAACATCATCACACCGATGACCAAAATAGCGACAATAGCAAAAGCCACTAAAACTGAACCTAAACGACTTCTCATGTATATTCCTTTTATCCATTATGACTAATTACGTAAAATTACCTACATTGTAACCTTAACCTGATACCATTCGCTATATTTGAGTTTGCCAAACCTTTTTCATTACTTACTTTTTCTATGAATATAAAAAAGTTAAGGCTCACATAGAAACTTTTATCATAGACGCACTTCTTACAAGTGGCCGATAATTTAAAATCTACTTAAACAGTATTAGTTATACAGCGAAATCAAAATGGATATTTTATGCCCGTAGATATTCACTCCCTACAAACAGCCGTGTGGATTTATGATATTGATCATTCGTCAATTCTTTGGGCAAATAAGGCTGCACTTGAATTATGGGATAGTTCTTCTCTTGAAGAGTTAATCGATCGTGACTTAAAAACAGATCAATCTGTTGCGGTAAAAGAAAGCCTCCTTCAATATCAACAAGCCTTTAAGCAAAACCAAGTTATCCAAGAAAATTGGTATTTCTCACCTAAAGGAAAAGAAATACAAGCATTTTGTCAGTTTTCTGGTATCGAGTTAGATAACGGTCGAATGGGCATGCTCGTAGAAGCAACAACAGCCAACCCTCTTCACTCAAACATATTATCTGGCTCAACCACTATTTTATCCGTTTACTCACTAAATGGTGAATTTATAAGTGGCAACCCACCTTTCATTAAAAGCTTTGGTAATAATGTCACTAATTTGACTGAGTTAATATGTGACTCAGATGTTTTATCTGAACTTAAATCCTCTTTAGTAAAAAATATAAAGTTTGAAAAAGACGTTTTAATGAACACACCACAAGGTCAAACCTGGTTCAAAATACAAGCCATGCGTAGTCGTCATGAGCAAAATCATGAGTCAATTCTTTTACATCATTACGATATTCATGAAAGGAAGACGCTAGAACAAAACCTTCGAGAAGAAGCCCATACAGATCCTTTAACTGGATTATTAAATCGCCGTGGCTTAACTTATTCATTAAAAAAGAGCCTCAGCACTGGAACTCCCTTTTCTCTGATCTACATTGATCTAGATGGTTTTAAAATGGTCAATGACTCCCTAGGTCATGGATTAGGAGATAAGGTATTAATTGAAGTCTGCCAGCGTTTAAAAGAACTCTGTACAGAGGCTGATCAATTGTGTCGATTTGGTGGCGATGAATTCATCCTTATCTCAAATCAAAATAAGTTAGAAAGTCATTATGCAGAACGCTGCCATGCTCTTCTTGAAAGTCTATCGGAACCTTATAAAACGTTAAAAGATAGAAATTTATCTCTATCAGCCAGTATTGGTATATCGCATTTCCCAAGTGATAGTGAAAATATCGAGCACCTTATCACTTGTGCTGATGCCGCCATGTACGAGGCAAAAAAACAAGGTAAAAAGCGTTGGATTAGATACCAAGAAGGGATGGAGTTACAGCTGAAAAGGCTAAGCCGTATTGCACATAATTTAGCATTAGCTATCGAAAAACAAGAGCTAGCGCTGCATTATCAACCAATAAAAAACATATCAACAAATGAAATTATTTCTTTCGAAGCCCTATTACGCTGGACTAATAAAGAATTAGGTTATGTGAACACAGAAGAAGTTATTCAAGTAGCAGAAGAAACGGGGTTGATAAATGACATTGAAAATTGGGTGTTAAAAACAGCCATACAAGACCTTACTATTTTAAGAAATGCCACAACATCTCAAGCAACCATGTCAGTAAACATCTCTGGATTACATATATCAGAGCCAAATTTTGTTAAAAGCATCTTAAGTATTTTAGAAAGACATAACTTAAAAGCGGATGATCTCAATATAGAGCTAACTGAAAGTGCCTTGCTGACTAATGCAAATAATACTCATAACCCTATTCAACAATTCACTTTTAGCAATATCAAAATCAACATAGATGATTTTGGTACGGGGTATTCCTCTCTTGCTTATTTGCACAGCATTCCTGCCTCCATAGTAAAAGTAGACAGATCATTTCTTGAGAGTATAGAGCACAATACGGTGACATTAGAGTGTATTCATCGCTTAGTTACCGCCCTGAACATGACATGTTTAATTGAAGGAATAGAAACACCTGAGCAAGCAGAGAAGCTTAAAGCCATTGGCTATGATCTACAACAAGGATACTTCCACGGTAAGCCACAATCGCTAGACTATTATTTAAAGAACGCTCAATTTCATGCTTAAGCCAATACACCAAAGCATTTTTCGTATAAAACCCAGCCGGATAAAATAAAGGTTGTCATTGCAACAAGGCCGTTTTTCCAAGTGTCGAATTGAATACGAGCGTAGGCAATTCCTGCCGAGGTAATACATAACGCCAACACACCAAGCATCCCTAAATAATTAGGAAACCATAAAGTAGCAGCACCAAATAGCTCTAACATTCCTACAGCCAATAACGCCCCTTGATTCAGGCCGCAGGTTTTAAAGAAAGATAAATGCGCATGAAACCGACTTTGAGGCAAACCAACTATCTTTACGCAACTAGAAAGCAAGAAAAATATCGTCAGTTCTAACGACACCATAAAAATAATGAATGAAACCATCTTCAACCTCTAAAACCGCCTGAAAATTTTGCATTAAAATATCAAAACCACTGAGTATACAAGATACATAACGCTTTGCTACCGCTTGACTTCTATTCAGCAGCCAAAATAGCTAAACCTTAAATTAAACAAAGAGATAACTTTCTTATTAGCTCTCTTTCCCCTATAAATAATCACTCTGATATAATTTATTAAAAATGGGCCCTTAAAAATTTATCTTTTAATTTGAGTACAACAATCGATGCAAAAGCACACTCATCCATCATTACTCACATTGCTAGTCATCAGCTTTCTCTCTTTATTTCTCGCTGGCTGCCAATCCCTTTTATCCTTCGACTCAGTTAACTCCGTAGAACAACTCTCCACTCAAATCAAAAGTGCGAGCAGCATAGAAGATGTGAAAGCCATCGCAGAACAAGCGAAAATCACACATAACCTTATCCGCTCAGATATCAAAGCCATTAAAGCTCTATATGAAAACCTTGACCAAGAAGTGAATCAGAGATGGGGCTCAAACAACAATGCTCTGCCAGACAAAAAAACCTATGTAAAATACGTAAACGACTACCAAGCAAGAACCGTAGTTGACTTTGATCAAGGCTCAGTACGAGTTGAAAGCATTGCTTCAAGCAATCCGCTAGCGTCATTAAAAGAAGCCATAACCACGACATTATTAACAACAGCAGACCCAACCAAAACAGACATTTTTTCCAGCTCTGCGCCCAATACCGAAGGTGTCCCTTTCTTATACCCTCAAGTCATTGATCATGATGGAAAAGTCGTTCAATACGCATGGCGAGCGGGACGTTATGCCGACTATTTAATTAATAACAAACTGCTGAAAAGCCAAGAAAATGGCAAAACCGTCTACGCTACTGAATTTAACCTTGTGGAACAGCATCAACACCTTCGCCAAGAAAAATACAGCGAGTACGTCATCGCAGCTGCAAACCGTTACAACCTAGATCCGGCACTTATTTATGGCATTATTGAAACGGAAAGCTCTTTTAACCCTTATGCTGTCAGCCCTGCAAATGCTTATGGGTTAATGCAAGTCGTACCTGCCACAGCAGGCAAAGACGTTTATAACCTAATAAAGAAACGATCTGACGAACCAACCAAAGAAACTTTATTTCAACCAGAAAATAACATCGATATTGGCAGCGCTTATTTGTACATATTACAAACGCGTTACCTTGTTGCCGTCAAAAATAAATTGAGTCAGGAATACTCAATGATTTCGGCTTATAACGGCGGAACAGGAAATGTATTGAAGACTTTTGACAGCGACAGGACGGTTGCAATGGAAAAGCTTAATCAAAACTCAGCAAGCAGTGTCTATCAAAAATTAAGATACGATCATCCACGTTCCGAGTCCCAGTATTACTTAGAAAAAGTCACCAAGGCCAAGAAAAACTATCAGTAGAAACGCACTCTATGCGCTTTCAGCGTCTTATTGCTCTTTTTAATTGCCGCTTCAGGCTTTTGGAGAGTCGGTAAAATAGAAAGTAGACTGGATATCGTAATAGGAAAGGTTTCTGATATTACTTCTACAAGCCACGCCCTCAAAAACAATTTGAGTTTAGCGAATTCCGCTGTCTTACAATATCTACTGATCAAAACTCGCCACTCACCAAAAAGACTTTCTAAGCCAATTCAAAATCGTATAATGAGTAGAAGCAACTTAGAAAAACAGTAAAAACTAAAGAAGCCTCATCATGAGGCTTCTTTTTTTGTATCAACAAACCCTCTCGCAATCGCGACAGTCGCTTTGACATTTTTGATTTTGTTTAATACTAGCTCAGGCTCTGAACCAGACTCATTTTGTGCTGCAAGCAAAGCAGCAGATTCAGCGACGCCGTAGACGCCCACTGTCTTGAAGATATAGTCAGATTTGGTGCTGAGTAATGACTCCATTGGAGTAAGTTCTTGGGCGCTGTAGGTGTTGAAGCCCCAATGGTACTTTTGAGCCAAGGCAATTAAGTTGGTTTCGTCGGCTTTTATATCAATGCTGTTTAGAGAATGAATGTCGCTTGGCATTAAGCCCTTTAGATTAAGCGCATCAAGCATAAGACTTTCAATAAACTCTAACGGACAATCTCGTTCGCAGCCCATGCCCAGCGTATAAATCGGGTTCAAATAAGGTTTCGCGGTAGTCATTACTAATTGGGCGCCAAGTCGGTCTGCTACTTGAGCGCCCCACTCATTGGCGCCACCTTCGTGGCCCGATAATAGTGGAATCACGAACTTGCCTTCTTCATCTAAAACCAAAACTGGTGGATCTTGATGCTTGTCTTGAAGCACTGGCGCAAGGGTTCGCATCACGATGCCCGTGGCGCAAATAAACACCAACCAATCCCCTTGCTGAAAAGCATTCTGAACAAACTCAGCAAAAGGCTTAGGCTTGTATTCCACACTCACCTCAAGCCTATTTCCATCAGAACTACTCTCACCCAACCAACAAGCTTGGAGCTTTTTAGCCAATTGCTCGCCAGCTGGCGTTAACGCAATAATGCGAATCAACGTGTGCCTCGCTCGCTTTTAGTCACAATAAACAGAGAAAAATACGGGCCGGCTTTGTCTTCCAAAGCCGATACATCTTGCACGATGCGTTCGTTGTCTCGGCCAATATATTCAAGATACTTAGCATCCTGCATACGGTTGGTTTTACGCAATGCTGTTAAGATTCTCGGGCGCGCTCGTCCTGCTTTCATGATGACCACACTGTCATGTTGCTCAAGTGCCGTATCAATTTGCAGTGCCGAATGGCGACCACTCACAACTGCAAAAGATTCTTTCAATACCGTTAAAGGATGATTCAAGGCTGAAGACGCCGCATTAATCGATGACACACCAGGCACAACTTGGCACTGGAAATCGCCTTCAAGACGCTCTAATAAATAGGCAAAGGAGCCAAAAAACAATGGATCGCCTTCACACAAAAATACGACGTCCTTTCCTTCTTCAAGCTCTTTGGCAATGGCTTTTGCCCCGTTGTCATAAGCCTCATTCGCAAGCGAACGGTCGGTTGACATAGGCATTACAATAGCGATCTCATTTTGCGTATGCGTCACACCGGCAAAAGCTTCACTGGCAATGCTTTTTGCTTGGGAGCTACCTTGGTCATTGGCAAGATAACTCACCACACTGGCACCTTGAATCAAACGCAGGGCTTTTAATGTAATCAATTCTGGATCACCGGGGCCAACACCTACACCAATAAAACGACCATGGGTGGCTTGCTTCTCTGTCACGCTCATTATGCGGTGCCCTTATTCATCTCTATCAAACCTTTCTCAGAATGCTTTTTAAAATGGAACAGTGTCACGGGCAAACTCGGACGATAAAGTCGTTGTCCTGCTAAACGTTCACCTTTGGCAACTAACACTTGCAAACTTTGCTCGTCAGCATCATTGGAAGCTTCTCTAATCTGTGCGAACTGTATCACTTGGAATTTTGTGTCTTCAGTAACGGCACTCACAATCAAGCTACCACCGACAGGTAATCTCGCCCAAATTTGTGCCATTAAATCACTGAGTTCACCATCGCTACCGCCAATAAATACCTTGTTCGGTGTATCGATTTGAGACGGTAAATCCACCAGCACATCAGGTGCTCGCCCCGCAACAATCGACAAATTCTGAACAACGCCGAAACGCTCTTGGTTCGCCGTTAAACAAGCTAAACGTTCAGAATGATGTTCAATAGCGACAACTCGACTACGCGGATGCCAATAAGCCAGTTCCACACTCACACCACCGCAACCTGCGCCAATGTCCCAAACCGTGTCACCATCGTCTATGTTCATATATGACAAAATTGCCAAGCGAACTTCTCGCTTAGTGATCATGCCTTTTCCATCACCTTTGTCCGTCACAAAGTTAGCATCTGGAATGCCCGGTGCTGTCGGATAAAAGCTAACTTGCTGACTGGTTTTCACAAGGATGACATTAAGTGGATCAAAAACGAATTCGTTATCTATCAGTTCAGCCGTTGTAAAACTGCGTACTTGTTCTTGCTCATACCCCAATGCTTCGCAAACGATAATCTCGCTTCCACTCAGTCCAGCCTTCACACACTCTTGGGCAATATGCTGCGGCTGACTGTATTGGTCGGTGAGCAAAACTAAAGTCTGATTCGCTTTTAAATAACGGCGCAAGCTTACTAAAGGGCGACCATGAAGGCTGACGACTTGAACATCTTGCAAAGACAAACCAAGGCGATGACAAGCCACTTGAATACTAGAAACATTAGGGTAAAAGTTCAGCTGAGTTTTAGAAAAGATCCGAACCAGCCAAGCGCCAATGCCGTAATATAAAGGATCGCCAGAGGCGAGCACGACAACTTGCTTTGCGCCTTGTTGCTGCCAAATTTCAAAATCGCTTTGCACCTGCTTGAGCTTAGGTAAATCGCACACTTTTCCCACATGGGAGTAAGTCGAAATGGTGTCATGCTGGCGAGGTGAACCCAATACAACATCCTGCTCAGACAAACTCGCCAACGCCGCTTGAGCAGATTCATCAAGGTTCGCTTTTGCATTGGCGCCTAACCCAATAACATGAATTTCCAGCGGTTCTTTTTGCTCTGTCATCGTCTTCACAATCAGTAATACTCACCCAAATTACAACGTAATAATGCATTACAGCTGGCGGAAGTCACAGCACTGCCACCCATTCGTCCCAATAAAGTAATGCATTCTATATCAAGCTTTTCATGCACTTGCCAAAGTGCATCTTTTGATTCCGCAGCACCCACAAAACCAACTGGCATAGCGATAACCAAAGCGGGTTTTGGCGCGCCCTTTTCTATCATTTCCAACAAACGAAACAAGGCAGTTGGCGCATTACCAATCAAGACAACACTACCCGCCAGACTGTCTTGCCATAAACTGAGCGCTGCCATGGATCGAGTTTCGCCATTACTTTTGGCTAACTCAGCCGTGCGTGGATCGTTTAAAAAGCACAAAGGTTCGCGCTCTATCATGCGTTTGGTCACACCCTGCTTCACCATTTCCACATCACATAAAATGGCGCAGTTTTTTGCCAAAGCCTCTCGCCCGGCTTGTGTTGCATTCGCACTGAATTGAATTTGTGTCGCCACATCCGGCAAGCCAAGACTGTGAATCACACGCATAGTGACCTGTTGCTGATCTTGATTCAAATTCGATAAATCGGTTAACTCACGAATTTGTCGAAAACTGTCATGCTCTATGGCTTGTGGGTTATTTTCGTATTGATATTTATCTGAAGGCTTCACTGTTGGCTGTCTTTTTGTTGATTCTTAGAATGAATATTGCCCCATGCCGCTAAACAGGCTTGCAAGCAATCTTGTGTGTCATTAAATTCTCTGTCTACTTCAGGCAATATTGGTCGACGATGAAGCAACACGGGAATAGACATTTCACGCGCCGCTTCGAGTTTGGAGTAGGTTGCCGAACCACCACTGTTTTTGCTGACAATAACGTCTATCCCTTGCTCTCGTAGTAATTGCTGTTCATCTTCTAAAGCAAAAGGCCCAATGGCTTTTAACCATTCTATTCCTTCTGGCATAGCAAATTTCGGAGCAACTGCAGTTCGCCAGACGACTCGTTCAACACTTGGCAATTGGATAATGTTCGTCAATAAATCTTCGCTCATCTGACCTGCGCTTAATAACGGCACACGAAAACCATCCAGTTGCGTGAGTAAATCAGCATCGGATTGATATTCGCTCCATAAATCACCTTGTTGCGCTTGCCAAGCTGGACGATGAAAACGCCAACAAGGAATATCAACTTCTCTTGCCGCATTCACGGCTTTTGTACTCATGGTTTGCGCATAAGGATGGGTGACATCGAGAATTGCTCCAATACCGTTCTCACGCAAATAAGTAGCCAAGCCACCAAATTGAGTAAAACCGCCCACCACCAATTCACAGTCTACTTTTGGCACTCGAACCAGACCTGCTAAGCTGTAAACGACTTTCAGCTTATTCTGGAGAGTACCAGCTTGATGAAGTGCATCGGCTAAACGTCGAGCGTCAGCTGTGCCGCCAAGCAATAGAATTTTCATGTTTGAGATCCTGCTAACTCAGCCGCTTTACCTACGAAAAACCCTTTACGATCAATTGCCCAGACTTCTAGCTCAATATGATCAGGTATGTATTTTCTGGCGAATTCTAGTGCTTGCTGACAAACCGCATCGGCCAATTCAAGATTTGCACCTTGAGCAAAAGACAAGGCTTCCACACTGGTGTTCGCTTGAATCATTTTATCTTGCAGCTCATGGCTCGCACCTAATGTTCCAGCGAGCTGTGCGAGTCTGTTCAAATCAATACTGGAAACTCGACTATTCAAATCCATGTGTTGTTGTGCCAGCTTGCTGATTTTTCCAAAGCCCCCACAAATACTAAGTTTCATCAGCTGCTTGGAATCGTCTTGCTCTACTTTCTTAATGTGCTTTAACACAGCACCAACAAAATCACCCATTTCAATCAAAGCCATATCATCAAGCTGGTAATGATTTTTTATTGCCTCTTCACTGCTGTTGCCTGTTGTTGCGGAAATATGAGTGATGCCATTAGCACGAGCCACATCAATACCTTGATGAATCGACGCAATGTACGCTGCACAAGAAAAGGGGCGAACAATGCCCGTGGTGCCTAAAATAGACAAACCACCTAAAATACCTAGGCGTGGATTCATGGTTTTTTGTGCGATTTGTTCCCCATTAATCACGCCAACAGACACATCAAAACCACCTTGATATTGATAAGTATGAGCAAAGCCTTCTAAATGTTCTGTCATCATTTTGCGTGGAACGGGATTGATAGCAGGCTCGCCAACATCTAACAATAAGCCAGTGCGAGTCACGATTCCTACACCTTCTGCGGCATAAAAACGAACCCCTTGCTCTGGAGACAAACAAAGCTCAACAAATAAGGTGACGCCATGGGTCGCATCTGGGTCATCGCCTGCATCTTTGATGGTCGCGGTTTTCATACCGCCATCAATAGGCTGATAACCAATAATGGGTAAATCCACGACCTTACCTTTCGGTAGGGTCACGCTAACTATCACGTCTTGTTGTTGAGCAAAAAGTGCTTGAGCCGCCGCCACACAACAAGCCGTTGCGCAGGTTCCAGTGGTTAATCCGGACCGCAATGGCGCAGGTGATTCAGCACTTTCAGGCCACATGGCTATAAATTCTCACCAGAAAAAAGCTTGGCTATTGCTTCCAAATTAGACGGAAAAAACAAATGTAAGTAACTCGCCGTTAACCCTTTTTGTTGGTAAATCGCTTCCCCCGGCGCAGGGTGACGCTGGCGACGACCATGTCCAACAGGTTCTGGTGTATTAGCGCTACGGGATCGGTGATGAGCATGGCCGCGAATCTCGCCTTGTGGAATAACGGCTGTTTGCATGCCTTGGCAACCACGCTTACCTCGCATCGCACCTTGGCCTTCTAAAATACCTAACATGGGATAACAAGCATCGTTTAAATCTGTTAAGTCTTCCAAGCTATAAAGCATGCCGCCACATTCTGCCAAAATACTTTTCCCTGTTTGGTAAAAGTCTTGAATAGATTGGCGCATGGAGACATTTTCTGACAAGGCTTTTGCATGTAATTCTGGGTAACCGCCTGGCAACCAAAGAGCATCCACTTCGGGTAGAGATTGATCTTTTAATGGGGAGAAAAAGACGATTTTTGCGCCCATACTTTTCAAAGCAATGAGATTTGCATCGTAAATAAAACTAAATGCCGCGTCTTTTGCAACTGCAATGGTCTTGCCCACCAAACTTTGTTGTACTTCCGTCGTAACATCAGTTTGCGCAAGCTCTTTCACGGGAGCAAAAGAAACCACTTTCGGCAAGGTCAATAAGCCTGTATCACGTGTTTCTTTTAACCATTCAACAGCGGCTCCAAAGCGCTCTTCCAATTCGTCTTTCACTTCAGCAGCCTGAACTAAACCCAAGTGACGTTCTGGCAATATGACGGCCTCATCACGTTTTAATGTGGCTAATAAAGGTAAATTTTCTGGCAGAGCGTCTCGAATCAATTCTGCATGGCGCTCACTACCACAGCGGTTTGCAATCAGCCCCGCAACCTGCACATCATCACGGAAATTCGCCAATCCCGTAGCCAACGCAGCTGCAGTTTGTGCCATGCCTTTCACGTCCATGACAATCGCCATCGGAATCCCAAAACGGGCGGCTAAATCAGCACTAGAAGGATCCCCGTCAAACATGCCCATTGCACCTTCAACTAAAATTAAGTCCGCTTCTTTCGCTGCTTGATAGAGTTTGTCTTGGCAGTATTCTTCGCCTGCCATCCAAATATCCAACTGCTCTACCGGCTGTTTAGACGCTTGAGCAAGAATTTGTGGATCAAGATAATCTGGACCTGTCTTAAATACTCGAACCACTTTACCTTGCTGAGTAAAGTAACGTGACAAAGCCGCCGTAATAGTGGTTTTCCCTTGGTTTGAAGCAGGTGCAGTCAAAAATAAAGCAGGACAGCTAACAGCAGTCATAAAACAGTCTCTAAAAGCGAATTTAATGAAATATAATGTGCGCCCAAATGCTGGGCAAGATCTTGGCCACGGCCACGTTTAATGGCGGAATTTTCTATGTCTATCAATACTGTTTGCCCTAAAACCTCAAGGTCCGACACATCCGCTTGTGTTCGTCCGTCTGTCAAAATATAGGTTTGGCTATACAAGTCGACGTTTCCTTTGTGTTGCTTTGCCAAATAATCTCTAGCCTTTTCTATCGCCACTCGAAAAGGCGTTCCACCACCAGCACCAAGGTTATCCAGCAGCTCAGATATTTCTTTTGGCGCTCGTACTCTTGGTAAAATCGAAGAAACACTATCTTGTCCAAAACCTAAAATCGCAATCTGCTCACGAGCTAAATAAGCTCGATTGGCAATGTCTAAAATTACGCCTTTGGCTTTGGCAAACACACCTTGATTTAAGGTGGAGGCCGATGTATCCAATAACACTAAATGCAATCTTGTTTGGCCTGTTTTAGCGGCCTTGTGTGTTAATCTGTTGGGCGGCCATTCTTGTGGTTGGTTGATAATACTACGAAACCAATCCACTCCTTTTCCTGGTTCTGAAGCAGCAAGGCGATAACCGCCTTGTTGCTTGCCTTTAAGCTTTCCCGGCGTCACCTCACTCACAGTCTTTGCCGTTGGAGGAACTTGGGGGTCTGCTTGTAAATTAACTCGAATCGGCGTCGAAGATTTCAGCGTTTGAGGCGTCATGCTTCCCCAATCACCTTCGCTGTTTTCTAACTCATCTGATTCTTTATTGCCCGCTTCTTGATTGTTTTTCTGTTGACTACTTTCAGGTCGAGACGTTTCTGGACGACGAAAAGGTGGTGAAGGCGGTTGTATCTTAGCCTGTCGACGATGAGCTAAAACCAATTCTTCAACCGCTTTAATGTCATCGATTGTCACTTGTTTAGCACCACGCCACGCAGCATGTGCCATAGCCGCTCGCATCCAAACAATATCACCACGCACACCATCAATATTTGCTGACTGACAACGTGTCGCCACTTCCATTCGTAATGCGTCTGGACAACTTATGTCACCTAAAGCTTTGCGCGCCAGACGAATGCTGTTTTTCAGGTTGCGCTGTTTGTATTTAAAGGCTTCACAGAAAGACTCTGGATCTTGGTCAAATTCGTCTCGAAGTCGAACAATTTGTACCCGCTCTTCAAGACTATATTGATTACTCAGCTCTACCATTAAACCAAAGCGATCTTGCAGTTGTGGACGTAACTCCCCTTCATCAGGGTTCATGGTGCCAATCAGTAAAAAACGCGCTTGATGTTCATGACTGACACCATCTCGTTCCACGCGATTTACACCACTCGCCGCAACGTCTAAAAGCTGATCTACAAGGTGATCGGCAAGTAAATTAACTTCATCCACATACAATACACCGCCATTGGCTTTGCTTAATAAACCCGGTTTAAAAGCAACTTGTTTGTCTTGCAATACTTGCTCTAAATCCAAAGCACCAAGTAGGCGATCTTCACTGGTGCCAAGCGGCAATGTTGCGAAAGGGGCAAGCTCTTCATCATTCAATAACGCAGGCATCACACCAGACAAACCACGAGCTAAAGTTGATTTTGCCGAGCCTCGAGGACCACTAATCAAAACCCCACCAATTTGAGGGTTCACTGCACATAAGATCAAAGCTAACTTAAGCGTTTCTTGTCCTGCGACGGCAGTAAAGGGAAAGTTACTATGAGCAAGAAGGTTCATGGGGTTACCTGTTGTTGTGCTTGATTAAAGTCTACTGGGCAAAATGAGCGTTTTAGCTTATCCAAATGAACAAGCAGCCACTTAAAAGTCATATAAAAAAACGCCTTATTATAGGCGTTTTTACTGTGTTTTACTTTGATAGACCTTATCTTTGTGCCATTTTTATGTCAAACGCAAAGGCTTCAGGTTGTATTGAATAAAACCAATAAAAACCGTTGCGCCATACTTTGATACTCTATGATGAGATATTCAACCAAACCTAAATCAAATTACTCTATGGCATGCAGCACATAACATCCACCTAAGTGAAGTATTTAATATTATGTAGATAGTACCGTTAATATCTGACTATGACTAAACTCAAACGCAACAAATCAGTGCATATTTAAAACGAAGAAAAGTACATTGTCCGAATTCTATGCGTCGTTTTTTTGCACTTCAGCCCATTTTGGTGGTTTGTGATAACGACCAACAACGGAGCTCAAAAGCACAAACGCAATTAAAGAAAGTCCTAAGCGTGTTAAATCAAGGAAGGTTATGGCGGCGATCAAAACAAATATATCGGCAATAAGAGTTGTTTTACTCGCATGAATATTGAATTTTCGTTCCAAGTAAACCGACAATATATTTAAACCACCTAAAGAAGTGTTATGGCGAAATAAAATAATCAGCCCGAAGCCAACCAATAAACCGCCTAGTGCCGCCGACAACAATGGATGAATGGACAAGACTGCGTAATATTTCATTAACTCAGACAGAATCGACAACAAGCTAACGCTGGCAAAGGTTCGGAGTGTAAAGTCTCGACCCAAGGAGTACCAAGCTAGAATGTAAAATGGAAGATTTAACAGGAAGAAAAGCTGCCCAAAAGACAAATCAGTAAGTCTAAGCAAAATCATACCAGCGCCTGCGGTACCACTGATCAAGAGTCCTGCTGAGTTTAGAATGTGTAGTCCTAGAGCAACTAGGATACAACCCTCTAGAATAGAGAGCCAACGGTGTGTAATTTTCATAACATGTCCTTAACATGGACTGCATTAGCTTTTGGCTAATAACAGAAGTTGTAATATTCACTTCTTGTGGAAGTCGACTTACGTCTGAACATATCAACAAGACGGATAGCGTCTTACCTGAGATTTCACTGCATATTAAAGCATTTTCCACACCATCAAGGGAAAAACTAAATATTATTTTTTACGCTACACTTTTCGCTTCGCTCAAATTGAATTTATAGCAAGATTACACTACTCATCAAAACAGAAACGAGGCTACAATAAAGGGATGAGAATCACACTTAGACAATTACAAATTTTTGAAGCCGTTGTTCATACAGGCTCAGTCACCGCAGCCGCGGAGATGGTTTCTATTAGTCAACCAGCCGCCAGTCAAGCACTGAGAGAACTAGAAGCGCTATTAGGTCGCCCACTTTTTCGCCGTCATGGTAAACGCCTACAAATCACACCTCAAGCTAGACATCTTTTGCCACAGGCTCGTGCGGTGCTTAGTCAGATTGAGCAAATCGAGAGCATGGGCAATGAGGACGAGCTAAGCGGATCACTTCACCTTGCCGCCAGTGTCAGTATGGGAAACTACTTACTTCCCAAACAAATGTCTTCCTTTAAACGCCAACACCCAAACATTCGCTTCACATTAGACATCGGCAACACACAAAGTGTTATTCAACAACTATTAACAGGAAAAGCTGAAGTAGGCTTTATTGAAGGTTATTGTCAGCATGCCGAGTTAATGACCCAAGTTTGGCTAAAGGATGAACTTGTTGTCTTTGGTTCCGCTCAAGAAGATCGTCCTAAAGAACTTTCTTGGGAAGACTTAGAGCAAGCCAGTTGGGTAATGCGCGAAGCGGGGTCAGGCACACGAAATATTTTAGAACAGTCAACCGCTTCTCATATTCCTCAACTCAACGTTGTGTTATCACTCGCTCATATGGAAGCCGTTAAACAAGCGGTTATTCATCAAATGGGATTAGGTTGCTTATCTCGAATGGCCATATCTCAAGAGCTTAACTCTGACTTAATTCGACTTTATAAAACTCCTCTGGCCTTAAATCGAAATTTGTTAATTGTTACACCAAAAAATACAGCGTTGACACAAAATGCTCAGCGTTTTATCGATCTATGCTGTACATCTGCGGACACATCAACAATTTAAAAGATAGAAACCGTTTTAAAAGGCGGCTCTTCTATTCATTTCGCAATGAGTGTTTTAGGGTTATACTTTTTGGCAGGGTAAATACCCTCAATTCATAAGGCGTGTGAATACCATTAAACAATGAATATTAATAAGATTGACCTTAATCTACTTATCTATCTTGATGTATTACTAAGAGAGTGCAACGTCACGCGCTCAGCCAATAAGCTTAATATTACTCAGCCTGCCATGAGTAATGGCTTAAAGAGACTTCGAGATTTATTAAATGATCCATTGCTGGTTAGAACCAGTGAAGGTATGAAACCCACAGAAAAAGCACTTCGCTTACAACCCATTGTTCGCAAGGTGTTACTCGACCTAGAAGAAGCGCTACAGCCGGAAGCCGACTTCGATGAAAAAGTCAGTACCCGCGTTTTTAGAATTATGGCGAGTGATTACGCCACCTCAACAGTTATACCTTTGCTGCTCAACCGCCTTAGAGAATACGCGCCAGGCATAACGCTAGATATCATGACACCAAGCGACGTGACATTTCATGATGTTGAAGCAGGGAAAATAGACATGGCAATTAATCGCTTTGAAGAGCTCCCTCAATCCTTCCATCAAAAAAGCGTCTGGCTCGATACCTTTGTCTGCATGATGAGCTCAAATAATCCAGTGCGTAATAACTTTGATATCGAAGCTTACTTACAAGCACAGCATATTTGGGTCAGTAAAACTGGCTTTGGTATTGGTGTTGGCATGGATCCAAATGACGTGCAAAAACTCGGTTGGGTAGATGAAGCATTACAAGCATTAGACCACAAGCGCAGCATTCGCGTCTTTACTCGAAGCTATCACACAGCCATGCACTTGGCGCTTGAGCAAGACTTGATCGCTACACTTCCGAAAAAAGTTGCCATGATCAATAAGAAAAACCCTGATTTTGTGATTCTAGACCCACCTTTCAATATCCCTAAAATTGAACTAAAGATGATCTGGAGTCCGTTGCTGCACCATGACGCGAGCCATATTTGGTTTAGAAGACAAGTAATAGATGTTGCAAACGAATTTATAACACAAACTAAGATCTAACAAAAAAGGCACATATTGCGATATAAGCAATATGTGCCTTACGTTTTATAAAAAAATATTACTCTTCAGATTCGCCCACAGCTTCTTTCACTAAAGTCTGTAGCTCACCGTTATTTGCCATTTCAACAATAATATCGCAGCCACCAACCAACTCGCCTTTTACCCAAAGTTGAGGGAAAGTCGGCCAGTTAGCGTATTTTGGCAGTTCTGCACGAATATCTGGGTTATCCAAAATATTCACAAAAGCAAAGCGCTCACCACAAGACATAAGAGCCTGTACTGCTTGCGAAGAAAAGCCACACTGTGGCGCACGAGGGTTGCCTTTCATATAAAGCAGAACGTCGTTGTTATTGATTTGTTCTTTAATTGTTTCGATTGTATTACTCATGTTAAAAACCTCGTTTTTCAATTACGCTCACTTTAATTCAATAGCTCAATGCGGCGATATAAGGTGCCAACACTTAGTTACAAAATTAACGACAATAAAACCCATTAAACTTGCATCAGTTTATTGGGGCGAAGGGTGTATTTACAACCCCAAAAAGGAGCTTTCCTTCCCGCTTTATCAAGTTAATTGCCCTTTACTCAAGTAGCCGAGTGTATTAAATTGGTTGATTCCCTTTAAAAAAGACAATTAAGGAGTCCAAGCGTGTCGCCAAGACATTTTCTTACTCTGAAGGATTTATCTTCCGACGAGTTAAAGCAGTTATTATCACGAGCTTCTGAGCTTAAGAAGATTCACCATGAAGGCACCCTATTTCAGCCGCTTAAAAATCGTGTATTGGCAATGATCTTTGAAAAATCATCGACACGAACCCGCGTATCTTTTGAAGCAGGTATGGCACAATTTGGTGGTCATGCACTTTTTCTTTCTTCTCGTGATACACAGCTTGGTCGTGGCGAACCTGTAGAAGACAGCGCTCGAGTTATTTCCAGTATGGTCGATGCTGTGATGATCCGAACTTTTGATCACGAAACAGTGGAAACTTTTGCTAAATACTCTTCTGTTCCTGTGATTAACGCATTAACCGATGATTACCATCCTTGTCAGTTATTAGCCGACATGCAAACTTATCAGGAGCATCGTGGTTCAATCGAAGGCAAAAAAGTAGTCTGGGTTGGTGACGGAAATAACATGTGTAATTCCTACATCAATGCCGCCGAATTACTTGATTTCCAACTTGTTGTTGCTTGCCCGGTTGGCTACGAGCCAAATGCAGAGCTTGTTGCAGAACACAAAGGCAGAGTAACGGTTCTTCATGATGCTGCAGAAGCTGTTATTAATGCTGATCTAATCGTGACCGATGTTTTTGCGTCCATGGGACAAGAAGATGAACAAGAGCAACGCCTAAAAGACTTTGATGGCTTCCAAGTCAATGCCGAGCTGATGGCGAAAGCCAATTCAGATTCCCTATTTATGCATTGCTTACCAGCACACCGAGGCGAAGAAGTGACGGCAGATGTTATCGATCATCCAGAATCCGTAGTTTGGGATGAAGCAGAGAATCGTCTACATGCACAAAAAGCATTACTTGAATTCCTACTGTGTCACTAATCGCATTCTAGGCTCGATTGAAGTCAGTATTCGACGGGCCTTTTTTATACTCTAGGTGTTGAATGACACTCATCAACTGTGAATTATCATGAGCATTATTGAAGTTAGACATTTAAAAACATTAGCCGCTCTCAGAGAAACAGGCAGTTTGGTTGAAGCTGCTGAACGAGTACATTTGACTCAGTCAGCCTTATCTCATCAGTTAAAAGATCTTGAAGAAAAATTGGGTTGCCCACTTTTTATCCGTAAAACCAAACCAGTTCGCTTCACGAGCGCTGGATTAAGACTATTACAGCTAGCCGATGATGTTCTTCTGTCTTTTCGTTCTGCTCAGCGAGACATACAACGCTTCGCGGAAGGCGAAAGTGGACGCTTACATATTGCCATAGAATGCCACAGTTGCTATGAATGGCTTATGCCTACCATTGACCATTTTCGTGAACACTGGCCAGATGTTGAGTTGGATTTATCAACAGCTTTTGGCTTTATGCCACTTCCTGCTTTGGCCCGTGGCGATTTAGATTTAGTGGTCACATCAGACCCACAAGATATTCCAAACATCGAATACATACCTTTGTTTCAATACGAATCTCAGGTGGCACTCTCACGTCATCATCCGTTAGCTAAAAAGGACTATCTCAGTCCTGAAGATTTTAAAAAAGAAACGCTTATTACCTACCCTGTTGAGATTGAACGACTTGATATCTTCAAGCACTTCCTGCAACCAGCCGATGTATCACCTGCTAAAATCCGCCACAGCGAATTAACCTTAATGATGATGCAATTGGTTGCCAGTGGACGAGGTGTTTGTTGTATACCAAACTGGGCATTGACGGAATACACTAATCGACAATATGTCATTAGCAAATCATTAGGTGAAGAAGGTGTTTGGTGCAAACTCTATCTGGCGATCAGAAAAGATCAAAGAGACAATGCCTACATGGAAGATTTGATTTCCACAGCATCTAAAACTTGTTTTAAAAACCTGAAAGGGATTTTAGCGCCGGATCTGTAACCTTTTCTACAACGAGTAAATCAGCATCAAAATACATTATGACACCGTTTTTTGATGCTGATTACGAGACCAGATAAAACTAAACTTAGCGCCGCCAGATTCACTTTCGTCGATTAATACCGCACCACCATGCCAAAAGGCAATACGCTGAACAATTGCCAAGCCTAAGCCATAACCACCCGATGCTCTTGTTCGACTGTTATCCAATCTCTGAAAAGGGATAAAGACTTTATCTCGATCTTCAAAAGGAATACCTGGACCGTCGTCTTCGATATCGAACTGCCACCTTTCTGAATCTTGGGCAAAAGAAACTGTGATGGTACTCGCTGCATATTTCGATGCATTCAAAATAAGGTTTTGTAATGCTCGACTAATATGATGCTCATCAGCCTCAACAATGTCTGCTGAATCAACACTAACATTCACAGTAAGGTGCTGAAGCAAAAGGTGATTATGCTGTAATATTTCATCAATTAGCTGGCTGACAGAAAGCTCTTTAAAATTTAGCTCCAAAGAGCTGCCTTCTAGCTTTCCATAGGTTAATACCTCATCAACAAGCGTATTCAACTCTTCAACATCGCCTTCCAAGGCTTCAATCGTTGGACCTACATCATCGTCGACTTCATCTTTCACCATCTCCAAACCAAATCGAAGACGAGCAATCGGCGTTCTTAATTCATGAGAAATGGCGTTGATCATCTCGCGCTGAACTTTAAGTAAACGCTCGATATGAGACGACATAGAGTCAAAAGAGTATGCTAGCTCTTTTAAAGTACCGTTATTATCTGGCACGCCTTGAGGCAAACCACTTCTACCACGAGCAATTTGTCGAGTAATGTTTTCAAAGTTTTTGCGTTTTACATCTAAAGCAATCAATTCACGCCAGATCAGCAATAACATAATGACAACACCAACACTAATAATAACCACAACAATCAAAGTACGAGAAACTCTTTCTTCATTAGTAATCGTTATATAATTCGGCCTTTCTGCATTATCATCGTTCCATAAAAAGCCATATTCATAAGGCGACCTCTGCACCAAAGCAACACCAGAAAACACCGCTGAGCTTTGGGAGTCATATTGGCTCATTGATAAGCTAGACATGCTTTCGATCAAAGAAACTTTTTCAGAGTATTCAAGCTGCGTAGCCAGCAATAAACGCTCTAATAAAGTTTTTAATTGGAATGCAGGGTTCGACGCAGAAGCGCTGCCCGTTAATATTGGAGTCGCAGATTGTTTAAAAGACACACTGTAACTCGCCTCATCAGAAGCAAGCCACTCCTTAGTCTTGATCAAAGACGAAATCTTCGGGGAAGGTAACAAAGCCGCGCTGCTCAGGTCCCAATCAAATTGAGATTCAGGAACCTTTTTAGCAACGCCAGATAAGAGAAGAGCTGCGCTAATTTCAGCATCAACATTAAACAGCTGCCCTGTTTTTAAGCCAGAGAATCTATTCTGAGCAAATTCAATTGCGACAAAGCAGCAAACGACAATAGCAAAAACACTTAAAATCAGATGCCGATAAAGCCGCCAAATCTCTTCTCTCATTTGCTTTTATACTTCTTTAACGAATAAATACCCTTTGCTTCGAATAGTTTTTATTCGGCGAGGGTGGATCGGATCATCACCGATTTTCGAACGAATACGAGAGATTCGAACATCAACTGAACGGTCTTGACCGTCATACTCAATGCCACGTAACTCTCCAAAGATCTCTTCTCGACTCAGAATTCGTCCAGCGTTGCTAGAAAGCAACCAGAGCAAATCAAACTCAGCACTTGTTAATTCAACTTCTTCCTCAAGCAACCAAGCTTCTCGGCGAGAATTATCAATAGTCAAAGGACCAAAGACTAAATTCTGCTCTTCTTTAGATGCCACAGCAGATGTATCCACATCTTGTGTACTACGTCGCAATAAGGACTGAACTCGTGCTAATAAAACTCTAGGTTTAGCGGGCTTAGAAACATAATCGTCTGCGCCAATTTCCAAACCTAAAATTTGGTCTACATCGTCACTACGAGCCGTCAACATTAGAATCGGACCTTTGTAGTCGTTACGCACGCTACGACATACAGTAAAGCCGTCAGCACCTGGCAACATTAAATCAAGAATAACAAGCGAAGGTTGCTCTGCAACAATACGCGAAATCGCTTTACGTCCATCTGGTTCAATATCTACTTTGAAACCATTTTTCTGTAAGTATTCTTGAGTAAGAAGCGCTAAGCGCTCATCATCTTCAACAATCAAAATTGTTTGGTCATCTAAGCTCATGAACAATCCTCGTTCAGTTATTTTCGTTTTAAACTTAACATCGAAGAACCATGCTTTAAGCATTAACTCACTTCTTCATGGTTAATTCGCTAAAAGGCTATAAATTTTTTCCATTCTGTCACGGTTGACTCCTCGATCAGAATAACCGACACGTGATACTGAGCGGAAATGAACCACTTTTTCAGTTTCAGGCAAGTAAAACTCAACGTCATCGATGTAGCCAATAATTTTACTTTTCACTTCAAAATGAACATAACCCAAAGAACTGCTTACAATATGAGCATCGCCTTGATTCAACATATAAGACTCAATCAATAATTGAACCTCTTTACGCTCTGCGCTATAAGTAATAGCTTCGATATAATGAGTACTGTCATCAACAGGAGCTTGTGTTGAAACGCAGTTCGGAGACGAAGGACAAGCTTTTAATAGGCCATCTGTTATACCAAGCCCTTTAGGCATTTTGTTAGCAAATCCAACATAAATACACAGCCCTATAACTAGGACGACAACAGTAATAATTATCCATCGGATCATGCTTGAACTCCTCTCACTTAATTTTTCAACAATACCTGTTAACGAAAAGATCTTTTGCCTGGCTTCTTAGGCTTAAACTCTGGCTTATCCGTACTTTGCCAATCAAACCCTTTTGGTCGACGAGCACCGCCTGCCGTGGCTTTATTTTTGTGACGCTTGAGCTCAATTTTTTGCTGCTGTGTTTTAGGCTTAGATTCAGCCACTTTAAGATCAACCATGTTACACAACGAGCTTACTTCGGAATCTTCCATTTCAACCCAACGGCCGACTTTTGCTTTTGAAGGTAAGAAAATTGGACCAAAGCGTACGCGTTTCAAGCGATTTACTTTTACGCCTTGAGATTCCCAAAGACGACGCACTTCACGGTTACGACCTTCCATCACACAAACATAGAACCAACGATTAATACCTTCGCCACCGCCGTCAACAATATCAGTAAAGCGTGCAGGACCGTCTTCTAAAGTCACACCTTTCTTCAAGGTAGCGATATGTTCTTCTGTCACTTCCCCCATCACACGCACAAGATATTCACGATCAATTTCAGTCGATGGATGCATCAATCTATTTGCTAATTCACCGTCTGTGGTAAACAAGAGCAAACCAGAGGTGTTGATGTCTAGACGGCCAACGGCAATCCAACGCTCACCTCTTAATTTAGGCAATTTATCAAAAACGGTAGGTCGGCCTTCTGGATCTTTACGAGTACAAACCTCACCTTCTGGTTTGTTGTAAATAATCACTCGGCGGTTTTCACCTGCTTCTGTAGCAACAATCGCATAACCGTCTATCGTAATGGAATCTGTTAAACTCACTCGATCACCGAGTGTTGCCACTTCACCATTGACTAAAACACGGCCTTCTCGTATGCGATTCTCCATCTCACGACGAGAGCCTTGGCCCGCTCTTGCTAATACTTTTTGTAACTTTTCGTCCATTACGAACCTCATTGGGGGAATGCTTCTCAGCAACCCGATTTTAAATAATATAAATGACTAGTTTGTTTCATTATAAGCCACAGAGTATCGGGCTTAACAGCCGAATATCAAACATTTTTATTGAAACGGAGAGGGATCACCTGCACCGACACGAATCACTTCAATGTTATCAGCGTCCATTTGCACAACGGTGGTTGGCAATAAGCCACAGAAACCACCATCAATAACTAAATCTAACGTATGTTCTAAAGTATCGCGGATATCATAAGGATCCGTCATTGGCTCTGCTTCACCCGGTAATATAAGGGAAGAACTCATGATAGGTTCGCCTAACTCTTCTAGCAAAGCTGCGACAATTTTATTGTCCGGAATTCGAATCCCGATGGTTTTTCTTTTAGGGTGTAATAATCGTCTTGGCACTTCCGATGTTGCCCCAAAAATAAAAGTATAAGGCCCTGGCGTGTTGTGTTTTAGCAATCGATACAAGCGGTTATCAAAACGAGCATAAGTGGATATTTCAGATAAATCGCGACACACCAGAGTAAAATTATGTTTATCGTCTAAGCGTCGAATCGCTCGAATCCGATCCAGTGCTGATTTGTCCCCTAAATGACACCCAAGCGAATACCCACAATCAGTCGGATACGCAATGACACCGCCATTGCGTATTACTTCAGCCGCCTGCTTAACTAAGCGAGCTTGAGGGTTTTCTGTGTGTATCTGAAAAAATTGACTCAAGACGATCTCCGTTGGTACTACTTATGAAAATCAAAATTCGAATAGATTTAATGCCAACTCTGCCATATTAAATCCACTTCGCTGCCATGAATTGGTGTGTATTTCCCGACCTGCATCCAAGGACCAAAAGGCCCATGATAATCACTTCCAACGGAAGCCTTTAAACCAAACTCCACCGATAAGCGCTCTAATAAACGGACGCTATCAGGGCGCTCATTCCCAGACGCGACTTCCATGCCAGTCCCACCCCATTTTTTAAAGTCTGATAGTAGTCGTTTAAGTTTAGTCACAGTTAATGGGTAACGCTTAGGATGAGCTAAAACCAACTCTATATCCTGTCCAGATAAGGTCGTTAGGACATCTTCTAACTCAGGCCAAACATCGCGTAATTGCCCTAGTTTTTTATTCCCTAGGTAGCGGTCGAATGCTTTATTCGAATCTTTCACAAAGCCTTTCTCAACCAATAAACTCGCAAAATGAGGACGACCAAGCTGACTCTCTCCTGCTAGAGCAACGACTTCATCGAACAAGTCAGGTAAACCTTGTTTCACCAGTAAATCCGCAATACGTCGAGCTCTATCCAAGCGGATTAGCTGATTTTTCTTAACAACTGAAAGTACCGCTGGATTATCTGAGTCAAAGTTCAAAGCTACCATGTGCAAAGGAATACCCTTCCACTGGGTGGACAACTCAACTCCATTAACAAAACTAATCCCAAGGTCTTTCGCTTTTTGACTCGCCTCAGGAATACCGTCTAATGTGTCATGATCAGTGAGTGCGAATAATGAAATTTCTTGCTCTGCTGCAAGGTTTACCAATTCAGCAGGTGAAAGGCGCCCGTCAGAGCGACTAGAATGTGAATGCAAATCAACTTTTCGATAACGTGCGTCTTCAGGCATAAGTAGACTGTTTTTTAAAGGAAATGGTGTTTATCATTAGATCAGCATACATAAAATAGTTTTTATATGAAAATACTATTCGATATAGCCGTTACTTTTATTCTGTTACACATTATTTATTTCCATCCCACAAACAAAGAAAAGGAATAAACATGCTTTACTCTATCATCGGTGAAGACGTTCCAAATAGCTTATCCGCTCGTCAATCTGCGCGCCCAGCACATTTAGCCCGCTTAGAAGAACTGAAAAATGCCGGCCGTTTAATCGTATCTGGGCCAAACCCAGCCATTGACTCTAACGATCCAGGTGAAGCAGGCTTTACTGGCAGTGTTGTCATTGCTGAATTTCCAAGTCTTGAAGAAGCAAAAGCATGGGCAGATGCCGACCCATATGTTGCCGCTGGAGTTTATCAAACAGTTACTATAAAACCCTTCAAGCAAGTTTTCTAAGCCATTGCTTGCTCTGTAGTAAATGAGCTTTTTTATGGCTAAGAAGCTCATTTCATTCAACATAAAAACTAGGCTTTTACGTCTGAATGACCAAGATCTCGCTCAGGATCAATCACATCACGCATTCTTTGCTTTAACACTTTCGCTTCAGGAAAACCTTCTTCCGCTTTGCGGCACCAAATTTCTTGACCATTGACTCGCACTTTAAAAATGCCCCCTTGGGTCGGTAACAAGGTCACACTCTTAATATCATCATCAAATGTCATTAATAGCTCTTGGGCTAACCAAGCAGCGCGCAACATCCAGCGACATAAAGTACAATACTCAATTTCTACGGCAGCAGTTCGCATTTGCTTTCTCTCCGGCACATTCACAAGTTCTTAATTTCCCAATAATATTGGGTGTATATTTAAAAAAGGAAGACTCTATGCGCAAATTTATCATTACTAGCCTTGCCCTACTCACTTTTTGTTCACCAATACAAGCAACCGAAGTAGATATCTTAACCAACCAAGGAACGATTCGAGTTAACCTCAAGGATGAAGCAGTGCCAAAAACCGTCGAGAACTTCCTACGCTACGTAGATGAAGGTTTCTATGAAAACACCATCTTCCACCGTGTTATACGTGGTTTCATGATACAAGGTGGTGGTTTTACTAAAGAACTAGAACGTAAGAAAACACACAAAGCCGTGGCTTATGAAGGCGATAATGGTTTGGCAAATATTCGGGGCACACTTGCTATGGCTCGCACTCAAAGCCCAGACAGCGCAACATCCCAATTTTTTATTAACCATGTAGACAATGTCTTCTTGAATCATGGTGCCCGCAACGGCGGTGCAGGTTATACGGTATTTGGTGAAGTTCTTTCTGGAATGGAAGTTGTCGATGCGATTGCCGCTTCCGCAACAACCACAGTTGGACCTTACCAAAATGTTCCTAGAACACCTGTCGTAATTGAGAGTATCACTCGTGTTAACTAGCTACCGACTCACAGAACCAAAATTAAACTGGGGGGAAGACGGTGCGCCCCATTCCACTCAATTTGATGACGTGTATTTTGATAAAGAATCTGGCTTAGAAGAAACTCGCTACGTTTTTTTAAAACAAAACAAACTGGCTGAACGCTGGGAAAAGCTGGAGCAAAATGCCTTTGTTATTGCAGAGACAGGATTTGGCACAGGCCTTAATTTCTTGTGTGCATGGCAATCATTTTTAGACACAGCTCCAGCGGATAAACAGCTGCATTTTATTTCTGTCGAAAAGTACCCTCTTTCAAAAGAAGCACTGAAAACAGCGTTAAAAATGTGGCCTTCTATCGATGATTTCAGTCAGCAATTAGTCGAAGCTTACCCTGAGGTTTGTCATGGTTTTCATCGAATTGAGCTTGAGCAAGGCCGAATTCAACTCACCTTGTGGTTTGGCGAAGCTGAAGAAGGTTTCGCGGCTCTAAACGCCGATGTAGACGCTTGGTTTCTTGATGGTTTTGCACCAAGTAAAAACCCAGAAATGTGGACAGAAAAACTTTTCCAACACATTCATAGATTGAGTCACCAAGGCACTACCTGTTCAACCTTTACAGCAGCAGGCATTGTCCGCAGAGGCTTAAAAGAAGTTGGATTCGATGTTAAGAAAGTAAAAGGCTTTGGCCAAAAAAGAGAAATGGTTGTCGCTGAGTTAACACAGTGCAGCAGCTCTGTTACAGAGCGCATGTCTCAAGGGGAAGCTTGGTTTAATATTCGATCTGAAGCCGCGCCTAAAGTTACTAAAGTCTTGGTGGTCGGTTCTGGTTTAGCCGGAGCTAATACAGCTTATGCATTGGCTCAACAAGGTCTTCAAGTGGTTGTTTGGGAAAAAGGAAGCCATATTGCTTGCGCAGCATCAGGCAATCCGCAAGGCATGCTTTACCCAAAGCTCACCGCACAAGACTCATTCCTAAATCGCTTTTATTTATCTGGCTATCTACACGCAACTCGACTCTACGCCAAGCTTGATAAAAACAAAGCGTTTTGGGATCAATGTGGACTTATTCAAACCCCCAAAAATGATAAAGAGAATGAGCGGTTCCAGACGCTTTTAGAAGCAAAGCTCTACCCAGAAATTGTTCTACAAGCCTCAAATGAAAAACCAGGCAGCATTCTACTACCTTTATCCGGCTGGGTTGCACCTAGTGAATTGTGCCGTACTCTTTTGTCTCACGATAATATTGAGGTGCAGCTCAACACACCTTTAGAGCAATTGGAACAAGTCACACAAGACTCAAACCGCTGGAAAGCCACGTCTGGCTCTAAAGCAGCACTTTTTTCTCATGTGGTGCTTTGTACCGCTAATGACACCAACACCTTAAACATCTCAACGAACCTGCCCATTAAGCCAGTTCGTGGGCAGGTTTCTTGCCTTACTTTAGAAAAAGCACTGCAATCTTGCTCAGAGAAAAACATCTCGCTCGACAAGGTTGCAATTGAAAAAGTGTTATGTGAATTCGGTTATGTGTCGCCGCCAATGAATGGTTTGATACATTTTGGCTCTACATATGATTTAAAAGACGACGATACTCAGGTGCGAGCAGAAGGCCATAAAAGAAATCTAACCATTTTAGAAACGCTTCTTGATGCGCCCAATGACACTTTCAAAACAGAGGATTGCGAAGGTCGAGCTTCATTTCGTTGTACCGTCTCAGATTACACACCCATTGTCGGCCCTGTCATGTCTGAAGATAGGTATCAAGAAGCTTATGCGCATTTGCAAAAGAACGCGAAATGGAAATCGGATAAAGTGGCCGAGACATTGAATCAGCTGTATTTGAATATCGGTCATGGCTCAAGAGGTTTGGTCTCAACGCCATTGAGTGGACAATATATTGCCAGTTTAATTACCCACACACCTTCATCTATTGAACAGGAAGTAAGTTATAAACTGCACCCGAGCCGATTCATCGTTCGAGAATTGAAGCGTCACCAAGGATAACCAATCAACCTGCATTGAGCCATTTCAATGCAGGTTTTGATTTTACTTTCTAAGATTCAAACAACTCACAAGCGCTTGGAATAAGCTCTGCTAATTTATTAGCTGTTTGTTGACGATAGATGTATTTATCCAGCTCAGGTGACAACGAACGTAATTTTTTGCTGAGCTGCAACAAATTTGGGTTCATCGGTTCATATGGATAAACATGATCTTGCAGACTCAATTTATGCAGTTCATCTAACTCATCTTGCAAAGTACTTTTCATCGCAAACAAACGATCTTTCTGGCTAATATCATTGGTTTCCCAATAAGCATCAGAAAAAGACGCATTCAGTTCATAAAAAATATGCAGTGCATCAGCAACATTCTTTTTAGACATATTATCTCCATCTTTATTAAGCAATCTTCGTATTGCCCCTTGTAATGTTTCACCCTAACCTTATAACCTACATTCTAAACATGAACAAATATAGGTGAATACCCCTTGAGTATAACAATGCCTCATGCCGTGACCCAAAACAATTTATGGCAATCTCTACAGGCCGAAGCAAAAAAACTTGCACAAGACGAGCCAATTTTAGCCAGCTACTTCAACACCACAATTTTACGTCATGACTCATTGTGTTCAGCGTTAAGCTTTTTACTCGCCAGTAAATTAGACAGCATATCAATACCCGCTATGGTTTTGCGAGAAGTATTCCAAGAAGCCATGGCAGATACTAACTCTGGCATTGTCAGCTCCATCGAGCAAGATATTTTAGCAATTAAAGAAAGGGACGCCGCTTGCGACACCCTTACAACGCCTTTGTTATTTTTTAAAGGTTTCCACGCGTTGCAAACATATCGCGTTGCAAACTGGTTATGGAAAAATAACAGAAAGAGTTTAGCCCTATATTTACAAGGGCAAATGTCTATGGTGTTTAGTGTAGATATTCACCCAGCTGCGACAATTGGCTGCGGCGTCATGCTCGACCATGCAACAGGTCTTGTTGTCGGTGAAACTTGCATTATTGAAGATAACGTCTCAATTTTGCAATCCGTTACCCTTGGCGGTACAGGAAAAGAGCACGGTGATCGTCACCCTAAGATTCGTTCTGGAGTGCTCATTGGCGCTGGTGCGAAAATTCTGGGCAATATCGAAGTAGGTGTTGGTGCAAAAATCGGTGCCGGAAGTGTTGTGCTAGAAGCGGTTGAGCACCATACAACGGTAGCAGGTGTCCCAGCGAAAGTCGTCGGACGCAACACGGAAGAAGAGCCTGCTCTGGAGATGGATCACAATATCAACCATTGCCTGCGTGATAGCTCGAAATAATCACAGATTATTCACTGCTCTGAAAAATAATTACGATCTCATATGAGGTCGTAATTATTTAAAGCATCCTTTGGAACCATTTTGATGGTTTCACTCTCCGTATCAAACAGTAGGAACGCATCACCGCTTTCTAAAGCGCGTAATGCTTGTTTACGCTTCTGTTCAATCGATAAATCATACTCACCGTAATCTGTACCATCACGGGACACAATATCGTCTAAGATAGTGTCTAGTGTAGAAGCGTCCAATGAGCCATGAGGTATCAAAGTATCCATTACAGTGCTCCATGCTCATGTAACAAAGCAATCACACCAGCCTCATCTATAATAGGCACATTAAGGGATTGCGCCTTAGTGAGTTTTGAACCTGCTTTTTCACCAGCCACTAAACAGTCTGTTTTTGCCGAAACAGAACCACTTACTTTAGCACCAAGAGCCAACAACTTATCTTTGACTTGATCTCGGCTAAATTGGCTTAGAGAGCCTGTCACCACATAAACTTTTCCTGCTAATGGAAGTTCTTCAAGTGATGCTTGTTGTTTTTTCTCCCAAGTCACACCGGCTTTTAACAAGCCATTAATCGTTTCTCTATTCGCTTCTTGAGCAAAAAACATTTTGACGTGTTGCGCGACAATCGGACCCACATCATCCACTTCCACCAGTGTTTCTTGCTCAGCCGCCATTAAGTCTTCCAGCTCATTGAAGTAGCTGGTTAATGCTCGCGCAGTTGCTTCACCCACTTCACGAATACCTAAAGCGTATATAAAGCGATTAAACTGCGTTGCTTTCGCACTTTCAATCGAGCTGAGTAGCTTTTCTAGCGACTTCTGGCCCATACGTTCCATCTTCAAAAGAGCTTCTCTCTTCTCGTGCAAGGTGAAGATATCAACAGGGTCTTTGACCATTTTCTGGTCTACTAACTGTTCAATTAATTTATCTCCTAGACCATCAATATCCATCGCCTTACGCGAGACAAAATGCTTCAAGGACTCTTTTAATTGAGCACCACAAACCAAGCCACCAGTACAGCGAATAACCGCTTCCCCTTCCACTTGCTCAACATCCGAATGACAGATAGGACAAGTGTTTGGAAAATCCACCTCAAAAGTGTTCTCAGGGCGTTTTTCAACAACCACTTGCACCACTTTTGGAATCACATCACCTGCACGGTGAATGATGACATAATCGTTTACTTGAACACCCAAACGCGCAATTTCGTCTTTATTGTGCAATGTTGCATTAGAAACCGTTACGCCACCAACAAAAACAGGCTCAAGTCTTGCAACGGGCGTAATAGCCCCCGTTCGCCCAACTTGAAAATCGATTCCCAATACTCTTGTCATTTCTTCTTGGGCGGGGAATTTTCTCGCGATCGCCCATCGAGGTGCACGAGCAATAAAGCCTAGCTGGTTTTGCAATGCAATTTTATCGACTTTATAAACAATTCCATCAATGTCATAAGTCAGGTCTGTGCGCTTTTCATTGAGCATTTCATAGTACTCAATACAGCCTTCAGATCCTTCAACACGCTGCATCAGATCATTGATACGGAACCCCCATTCGCTTAACTGCAACAGACCATCATAATGGCTTTCAGGCTGCTCCCAACCTTCCACATAACCAATAGAATAGGCACACATCACCAAAGGACGCGACGCAGTAATTTTAGGATCTAATTGGCGCAAGCTACCTGCTGCAGCGTTGCGAGGGTTTACGAAGACTTTGTCGCCTTTCTCGGCCGCCAACTTGTTCAATTTTTCAAAGCCGTCTTTTGGCATATAAATTTCACCACGCACTTCCACAACGGCAGGAGGTGTTTCTGTACGTAATTTTAAAGGAACGGAATAAAGGGTTTTAATATTGGATGTTATATCTTCACCTGACAAACCATCGCCACGAGTCACACCACGAACCAAACGCCCTTCTTCATAACGCAAGCTAATGGCCAAACCGTCTAATTTTGGCTCACAGCAATACACAAGCTTTTCTGCATTAAGCAATTTTCGAATACGCTGATCAAAGTCAGCTAAAGATTCATTATCAAATGCATTATCCAAAGACAGCATAGGAACAGTATGAGCAACATTGGCAAAACCATTATCAGGCTTTTCACCAACACGTTGGGTTGGTGAATCTGGTTGAATCCAATCTGGCTGACTTGACTCGATCGTTTGAAGCTGAAGATAAAGACGGTCGTATTCCGCATCAGGAACAATAGGTTCATCTTTTACATGATAAGCATAACTGTAATCGTTAAGTTTCTGAATCAAGTCCAGCATTTGCTGTTGCGTCATGTTTATTTCTTGGCTCATATATTAAGTAAACTCAAAATTTTGTGTCTAAAACAATCAAGGCCCCTTAGGGCCCTGATTTCTTCTTAGATCTGGTTTTCTATTGTTTGTTACGCATTAGTCGGCGACGTTCAAAATCTCGTATTCGCTGACGACAATGAGCAATCGTTTGCTCACTCATCGGCGTTCGACGCTCGTCGTATAATTCACCACCGAGATTTCTTACTAGGGTTTGGGCTGTTTCAAGCATAAAGTCAAATGCTTTCATGCTGTTTTTAGGCCCTGGTAAGCCCATAAAAAAGCTCACACCAGGCGATTCACCTTCACCCATGGTTTCTAAGTCAAAGGTGCCCGGCTCAATGGCATTTGCCATGCTAAATTGAACTCGACCACGATCAAAACCATCTTCATGACGGTGGAAAATGTCCATATCGCCATAACGCATGCCGCAGTTCAAAATAAGCTGAAGCAATTCCATACCAGCAAAGTTTTGGTCTTCCGGCGCAAAGATGTTTATAACAATGACTTCTTCAATTTCAGCCGGTACTGCTTCTTCATCGAAATCATCCTCTTCCAAGTCATCAATAATGCCTTGAGGTGTTACCTGACCAATATCAACTTCAGAATAACTACGCTCATAATCTTCTTCATCCTGATAATCAGTGCTACTCTGAGCGCCAGCTGGTGCATCGAGGTCAAGCTCATCTTGCTCATAAAAGCCATCATCTAAATAGTCTTGATCGGCCATGGCTGTGCCATCAAACTCTTTTTCTGGCACCAAGGAAGCAAGTTCATCAAGATGCAGCTCGTCATCTCTATCTAACTCAGGGCCTGAGTCCACTTTATGAGGCATGTCGGTCAGAGGTGCATTAGCCGTTTTCCGTGCATTTTCAAAGGCATTTACAATAGGATTTTGAGACGATCCTGTACGCTCATCATATTCACCTTTTTTATACGACGTAGGAGCTTGGGTAAATGACGTTACGTCATCCAAGTCTTCCAGTTCATCATAACTATCATCTGATTGAGCAAACTCTTGCCCTTTTTTATAGCGACGAAATCCATCTATGAGGATAACGACAATAATGACAACCCCAATCAAGATTAGCCACTCACGCAAGCTAAATTCCATTACACATTCCGAATTACATCTATTTAAGTTGGCAGTATTATCAAACGAAGCGCCTTAGGATTCAATTATAAGGACACATTGATTACGATAATCTCTTTACTATTTATAACAGAACCTTCTTTTATACCGATAATTTGTCCTTTTGTCAGATCATTGTCATTAACACTCGACAATTTCACGACCAAATCGACTTGTTCAATTTCCGCCAAGGTCGCTGTTGGCATCAGAGCATCAAGATTTGTTAACAAAATCGGTTGACCTAGCTCATCGGGAAATACTCTCTGTATCGCCACTGGCATTTTTTGCCCTTCGGCTAAAGCATAAATCAACAACACATCATTGGAATGCCATTGCAGGTTACGTTGGTCCCACTCTATTTTGACCGCAATTTGATCAGTAATAATAGGAGCGACTTGATCATAGCCAATATTGCCTTCTTCACGAGCTTTGTTAATAGCAGACATCAAGGCAATACGTTCTGTAGAACGAGGATTATAACGAATGGCTTCTTGCCACGCTAAAACAGCGTCAAGATAATTCTTCTGATCAAATTCCGACACACCTTTTAAACCCAAAGCAGTGGCTTCTGTCGGTACATCATTTAGTATTTGATCCACTACTCGACGCATTTTATCTGAACTTTGATTGCCGCTCGCATAAAAAATAGTTTGCGCATATTCAACTAATAAACTTATGCGGTTTTCAGCGCTTTCTGGCAATTTTTCTAATGCTTTTTCAAAAGCGATAACAGCCTCGTTGTATTTTTCCGCACTGACAAAGTCCGTGGCTTCGTAATACCAATCTTCTGCTCGGTCGTAGCGACGGCTTCGATACTGAAGAAAATCGCTTATTTTTTCTGGTGTTAGTTGTTGGCTTTGCAAATTTTGTGTAAAAGCAACTTCTTTTGAATACCCAATCCACTGATAAAGACTCACACTGCCTAAGGTGGCAGTAGAAATGATCAACAACATGACCCAATGAGCCAACCGAGAATCGCTTCCAAAAGAGTAAGATCGCATAGTGGAATTTTGATTTGACTCGTGCTTAATATCTTCTAAAAGCTGCTTCGATTCCAATTCTGTTAATCGGCCAGCGTCCACTTCTTCTGCAATCTCCAACCTTCGTACATTGGCAAAATTTGACGGAATCTTGTTCGTATTCTTAGCAGAACCTAATGTGATTGAGTAATAAAGAAATAAAATACTCAACACCATCATGGCGCACATAATTAAATAAGTCACAATCATAAAGAAGCCTCACATTTTCTTCTGTTTGCCCTTAAGACTAGAACAAAAGCGACAAGTCCCAACCCAAGTAAAATAAAAGGCCCATACCAGAGCAAAAAAGTTGCAGAAGATTGTTGTGGTCGATAAAGCACAAACTCACCATAGCGAGCGACCATGTATTCAATAATTTCTTGGTCTGTTTTTCGATTTTCGATCATTTGATGAACTTGCTCTCGTAAATCAACAGCAATACCAGAAGCCGAGTCCGCTAAATTCTGATTCTGACATTTTGGGCAACGCAACTCTTCAATCAAATTTTGGTAGCGTGTTTTATTCAAAGCAGAACTAAATTGCATAATTTCATCCGCCATACTACTGGCAGAAAAAGCCAATACAACCCATACGACAAATGCTTTCAGTGAAGTCATTGTAAATAGCCTCGAATCTCTGGCCAGTTTTCCGCCGTAATGGGACCCTGATGTCGATACACAATGTCACCAGAACGGTTTACAACAAAGGTTTCTGGAGCACCAGTCACTCCTAAATCAACACCAAAGTGACCCAATTCATCCATCAATATCATTGTGTATGGATTACCTTTTTCACTGAGCCATTGTTCAGCCAACGACTTCTCATCTTTATAATCCACACCTACCAAGGTCACACCTTGCTCGGCAAGTTCCGCTAAAAATGGATGCTCGACATGACACGCAGGACACCAAGTTCCCCAAAAATTAATCAAATAAGCCTGTTTGGGTAAATCCTCTTGAGTCAGAGGTTGATCGGTTTCCAATGAGATCAACTTAAAGTCTGGTACCTTTTTTCCAATCAAAGCCGAAGGCATATATTGTGTGTCTTTACCTAACTGAAGATAGAAGAAGGCGCCCAATATCAAAAACACGAAAAACGGAATAAAGAGTAAAATTTTACGCATTGGCCGCATCTACTCGTCTTTTATAACGCTTATCCAGTGCCGCTAATAAACCACCAGCCATCATCATCAAACCGCCTAACCATATCCAGCGAACAAAGGATTTAACATAAATCCGAACGCCCCAAGCAGCACCGTCGAGTTTTTCGCCTAAGGAAATATATAAATCCCGCGTAAAACCAGCGTCCAACGCGGCTTCTGTCATAACTTGCTGCCTTGTTGTGAATAAACGCTTTTCAGGATGCAGTTCTGCAACAAACTCGCCATTTTTGTAAGCCACAAAATGCCCTTTATCAGCAACATAATTTGGCCCTCTCACTTGCTCTAAAGCATCAAATCTAAATTCATAACCGGCAACATTAGCTGAGTCTCCTGGAGAGAGTCTTAATAAAGACTCACTGCTATTGAGGCTAACTAAAACAATTCCAACTAACGAAACAACAATGCCAAGGTGAGCCAATAACATTCCGTAATAGTTTCTTGGCAGTTGGCGAGCACGAGGAATAATACCTTTGGTTCCAGCCGAAACCTTGCTAAACCAATCGCCAAAAGATAAACAAACAACCCAGAAGACAACCGCCAAACTCAACCAAGCAATGAAGTTCAGCTCATAAATAAAGATAACAATGGCAGACAGCAATATCGACAAAGCCGCCGACACCAAACAAGGCCATAGGAAAACATTGGCTTTGGTGTGATGCCATTTTGAAAGAGGGCCAACCGCCATAAAGACAATTAACAATAGCGCAATCGGAGTAAATACCGTATTAAAATAAGGTGCTCCAACAGATATTTTTCCTAAACCCAAAGCATCAAAAATCAATGGATATAAAGTGCCAAGCAACACTGTCAGCGTTAGCACTGTGAGTAGAATATTATTCAGCAACAACCAAGCTTCTCGACCTGTCACACCAAATGACACGGTCGATTTCACTTGCGCGGCGCGAATAGCGTATAACAATAAACTACCACCAACGAACAAGAACAATAAGGCTAAAATAAAGACGCCACGAGTTGGGTCGGCAGCAAAGGCATGCACAGACGTTAAAACACCAGACCGAACCAAAAACGTGCCTAGCAGAGACAAACAAAAAGTAAAGATAGCCAGTAAAACCGTCCAGCTTTTAAAAACACCTCGTTTTTCTGTCACGGCTAACGAATGCAATAAGGCCGTTCCAGCTAACCAAGGCATGAAAGACGCATTTTCAACTGGATCCCAAAACCACCAGCCTCCCCAACCAAGCTCATAATAAGCCCACCAACTTCCCAAAGTAATGCCTAGCGTTAGAAACGCCCATGAAGCCGCCGTCCAAGGTCTTGTCCAGCGAGCCCAAGAAGAACTTAAGTTTCCTGTAATAAGTGCAGCAACTGCAAAAGCAAAAGCAATAGAAAAACCAACATAGCCTATATATAAAAGCGGCGGATGAACAATCAAACCAAAATCTTGTAATAACGGATTTAAGTCACCACCATCTACCGGAGTATTAGGTAACAAGCGAACAAAAGGAGAAGAAGTAAAAAGAAGAAAGGCCAGAAAACCTGTACTTATAATCCCTAAAACAGCCAAAACAATAGGGCCAATGTCTTTTGGAAGCGTTTTTATTTTTAACGCCACAGCAGAGCACCAACTAACTAAAATCAACGACCAAAGTAACAAAGAACCTTCATGGCCGCCCCAAACAGCACTCAGTTTGTACCAAATTGGCAGTTGAGTATTTGAGTTCTGACTAACGTACAAGACAGAAAAATCATCGATTGCAAAAGACCAAGCTAATATAACAAAGCCAACTAACACCCAAAATGACATTATGAAAGTGAGCGGCCTAGCCATTTCCAGGAGCAAGCGGTTATTAGCCCAGTAACCAAGCAAGGGAACAAAAGCCAGAAAAAAGGCAAAAAACAATGACAGTATTAACGAGAACTGACCAATTTCGGGAAGCATATAAAGCCTAAATTAATGAGTAAATTATTCTTTCGACGTCGTCTTTGATGGTTCGCCTTGGGCATTTTCTAATGCCTCTGTGACTTCTGGCGGCATATATTTTTCATCGTGTTTTGCCAGTACTTGAGTCGCTTCAAACACACCGTCACGATTTAACTTTCCTTGCGCCACAATACCCTGCCCTTCTCTAAATAAATCAGGCAAGATCCCACTAAACTCAACTTTCACTTTATGTTGAAAATCAGTCACATCAAAAGAAACCGCTAAAGTCTCTGGATGACGAACAACACTACCTTCAACCACCATTCCACCTGCACGGATATTCGCATTGTATGGCGCCTCATCTGCGGCTATCTGAGAAGGTGAATAAAACAGGTTTATATTTTGTTGAAGCGCATACATAACCAAACCAACAGCCGCCCCTAGCGGCATAAAAATGATTAGGACGACCAATAAGCGTTTTTTCCTAACAGGATGCATCAGATAGTTTCATCTCTTTTAAAGCGTTTACGCAGTGTCTTTTGTACATGTCGGCGTTTAGATAAAGTCGACCAAGTTATAAAGATTAAAGACACGACACTAAATCCATATACGGACCAAACATACACACCGTGTCGACCCATTTCAAAAAAGTCAGTTAGGCTGTCAAAGGCCATGTTTCATCACCTCTTCTTTCACCCAATGCGACCTGTGTTCCCGAGCCAAAATTTCCGTCTGCATACGCCATAATGCCAGCCCAGCAACCAAACAATACAAGCCAATTGTGGAGAACAATAAAGGAAACCACATTTCCATTGGCATCGCTGGTTTTTCCGTCAATGTGAATGTTGCCCCTTGATGTAACGTATTCCACCACTCAACAGAGTATTTGATAATAGGCAAGTTGAGTAACCCAACCACACTCAACACTGCAACCGCCTTATTGGCTAATAGCAGATCAGTCAATGAATTCTGTAGTGCTATAATTCCCATATACAATAAAAAAAGCACCAGCACAGAGGTTAATCTTGCATCCCAAACCCACCAAGTCCCCCAAGTCGGCTTTCCCCAAATTGCACCAGACACCAGAGCCATTAACGCCATAACTGCACCAATAGGAGCAACGGCTTTAATAAAGATAGGGGCGATTTTCATTTGCCAAATAAGGAAAACCAACCCAGAAACGCCCAAAGCGAGATAGCATGACTGAGCCAACATAGCGACAGGAACGTGAATATAAATAATCCGGAAGCTGTTACCTTGTTGATAATCTGCAGGAGCAAAAGCCAGCCCCCAAATCAAACCAACCACTAAACTGACACAACCAACAATAAATAAAGGTAACGCCCAAGGTTTGGAATAATGAAAAAACCACTTCGGCGCCCCTAATTTGTGAAACCAAGCCCAATTCATTAGTTTGTACTCGCTTTTATAACAATTGCTGCCATACAAGGAGCAATTACCAAAGACAATAAGAAAATAGCCAACAAGATCGCCAACAAACCTAAATAAGGCAGCCCTAATTGAGCCGCTCGCACAGCCGACGTGGCAAAAATGATAACCGGTAAATAAAAGGGCAAAATCAAAAGCATCACCAAAATAGCACCTTGTTTTAAGGAAACCGTTAAAGCCGCACCAATTGCACCGATTAAAAACAAACTCGGCGAGCCAATCACCAGAGTGGCCATAAGCACCCAAAAACAACCATCTGGTAAATACAACATTTCGGCTAACAGAGGCATCATGAATAACAATGGTAAAAATACAACAAGCCACTGCGCCGTTGTTTTAAGCAACAGCAATAAAGGCAAAGACAACCCACTAATAATCAGCTGCTCTAATGAGCCATCAATATAATCTTCTTTAAACATACTTTCTGTTGCCATAAGAACCGCAAGCAGCATCGCACACCAAACAATCCCATCGGCCGCTGGCGCTAAAAATTCAGCAGAAGGGTTAACCCCTAAAGGAAACAAAACGACAACCATTAGAAAAAACAAAAGCGCGTTAAAAATGTTTTGCTTACGTCGCCATAAGACTAAAACCTCGGCTCTGATAAAAGATAAATACGTCATATAGGCAAGCAAATGTCTCTAGATTGAATAGACAACAAATCTTGGTGTGTTGTTAACACCACTGCACCACCTGATGCTGTATGTTGCGCTATGCGCTTTTCTAAAATGTTCACACCTTCGGTATCTAAAGAGGCAAAAGGTTCATCTAATAACCATAGTTTTTGTTTGCTTAGCCATAATCGAGACAAGGCCACACGCTTTGTTTGACCTGCGGACAAGGTGCTGACAAAAGAATCTGAAAAAGCTAACAACCCCAAAGTATTTAATGCTGAATGCAATTCATCGGATGAAGATGTAGGGCAATACCAACGAAGATTCTCTTCAACACTGAGGGCTTTTTTCACACCTGCCGAATGACCTAAATATAAGGTATTCTCCTGTAGGGTTTGGCGCTTCTCTGTTACTTCTTGACCTTCATAAAATATATACCCTTCTAATGGCGACAACATGCCTGCAATCACCTTCAACAAAGAGCTTTTCCCCATTCCGTTCTCACCTAAGATACGAAGAACATCACCAGACTGAACATCGAACGAAAGGCTTATACAAAGATCCCTCCCTCCGCGCTCAATCCAAAGGTCTGATATTGTTAAAAAAGAAGAAGATTGCAAAAGATTTATCCATTCGGGTCGATATATTAATCAACATCATTAGTGAATATTAAAGCTCTCGTATTATATGAGATTCTTTCTTAAATAACGAACTCGTAGGCAAGCACATGATCTCTGACATCAGTTCAACGCTCAATACAAACTCTAACAAGCAGAATATGAACGGCACAGTTTCAAGTCATACAGGGACGCTTGCTAAACTCGTAAATGAACTCAAGTTCATTGAGAATATGAGCTTAATTAAATTTCAAGGCAGTGAAACTCTCAACCACCAAGGTAAGCCTGTTCAACTTTTACACGCCATCAGCTCACAACAGCCTTTTACCTTAATTAATACAGGGACGCCAATTGATCTTAATGACATCAAAAGTGCTCAACTCAATAAAACTAACCCGCTTCAAGCCACTTTAACCACAACAAAAGAAAGCTTGCCTACACAAACCAATCAACCTCAAGTAGCTCAAACAAGCCGTACAGAAAATTTAGTGCTCGCTTCTCGAGCATTAAACCTGACTGTTATATCGACACCAGTTGCTGTCACTTCAACTACAAATCAGGCCACCAGCAATTCACAAAATAATACTCAGCCGAAGGCTCCTAGTTCGAATGCCTCTAATCCGATCGCGCCAGCAACAGCAAACACTCAAACGAACAATCAAGCCAACACCCAGCCAACACAAACGAATAATCAAACCAATACTCAGCCAACACTAACGAATAATCAGGCCAATACCCAGCCAACACAAACGAGTAATCAAGCCAATACCCAGCCAACACTAACGAGTAATCAAGCCAATACCCAGCCAACACTAACGACATTGGCTAATACATCAACACCTAAACCTTCTCAAGTAACACAAAGCAATGTAACACTCACAAACTCGACATCAGGAAACATAGTACCAAGCAATACCCCTTTCCTTGCTACGGTAACAGACGGTAAAACAGAATTTTCTATTCTAAGTCAAACCGAGTTAAAGCGAGGAGATGTTGTTCGAGTTCTTGTTGATACAAACAACCAAATGCAAGCATTGCCACCAAAAGCAGAAGCCGCTTCACTTTCTTCCCATCAAGAAGCTCTAAAACAGAGCCTACCAAAGCAACTGTCTTTAGAAGGTATGACTCAGCTAGTCAGGCAATTAAGCAACATGAGTGAAGCACCAAACCTTCCAACTCAAACACAACAAGCTCTAAAACAACTCGTACAGAGTTTGCCAACACTCACAGGCCTTACCTCTTCGCCAGAAGCCATGAAACAAGCAATCCAAACCAGCGGCACCTTTAGCGAGTCTCTACTTTTACAAGAAAATAAAACGCAACTTCCAGAAGATCTAAAGCTCAATTTGACTCGACTCAAAGATGTTCAAGAAAGTACTGGCACTATACGACTTGGTACAGTTCCAACAGAACAAATCGCAAATGCTATTGAACGAATTACCACCACCCAATTACGAAATTTTGCAGAGAATAACCAAACGATTTCTCCAACCTATCCTCTTCATATCGAGCTGCCTATTAGAAATGGCCTTACTCAGAATCTGGTACAAATAGAAATTCATAAGGACTCAAGCAATCAAGAAGAGCGAAAACAAGAAAGGCGTTGGCTAGTAAAACTTAAATTTGAGTTTGAAGAGACAGGAAAGTTTGAAGCAAGCACTAGCATACAAGCCAACAAAGTGAGCATTATTTTCATTGCAGAGAAAGCCGACACTCTGCATAAACTCAAGCAAAACATACCTAGATTAAAGGAACAATTACGGGACAAAGACATAGAAGTCGAAAGGCTGGACACATTTCAAGCAAAGCTGGCCAACCCTGAAAAAAGCCTACAAACACACATTAAACCTTTAATCGATGTGAGAACCTGATGAAGAAGGCCATTGCTCTAAAATATGACTACAATACAGCCCCTATTGTCAGCGCAAAAGGAAGTGGGTTATTAGCAGAAAAAATCATGGAGGTAGCAAAGGAAAACGATGTGATGTTACACCAAAGCCCTGAACTCGTTGAAATGCTAAGTACTTTGGAATTAGGGGAAGAGATCCCAGAATCACTTTATTTGGCGGTTGCTGAGATTATCGCTTTCGCCCACAAAGTGAAGGATTATTAATGGTAGTCTGAACTATGTTTATGACGAGACTCTTTTTTCAACAAGCTAATCAATTCTGCTTCAGCGCGGATCAATCCACACTTGGATACTAAATCATCAATCGTAGCGCCCATTTCCAATAGTTCCATGGCTCGATTATAAGAAACACTTCCCTCTTTCGACAGAATTTCGGATTGTTTCTCAACTGCGAGATTTAATTTCTTCTCAATGGTTACCAGTCGTCGCCCCATGCCAATTGACCCAGAGGCAAGTACTTGTACCTGCTTCTTATGGTTCTGATCCGACTCAACCTGCTGACGCTTGATCGCCTTCAGGTGTCTAGACATACGAAATGCCCAGACACTAACCGCAATTAAGAGGACAAATTGAAGTGTCAGTAAAAGGTTAAATAACCATTGAGATTCCATTAAATACAACTACCCTATTACTTACATTGAACTCACTTCAGACCATTCATCTTCTGATAGAAGCTTATCCAAATCTACAAGAATCAACAAAATATCATTTTTATGGCAAACACCTTGAATAAACTTAGAAGACTCTTCATTTCCTACACTTGGAGACACTTCGATCTCAGATTGGCGCAGGTAAACCACTTCAGATACAGCATCAACCAACATACCAATTACATGACCTTCTACTTCCAAGATCATGATTCGAGTTGAGTCTGTAATTTCACCAGGAGCTAAACCAAAGCGCTGGCGAGTATCCATGACAGTTACCACAGTGCCGCGCAAATGAATAATCCCCAAAACAAAACTTGGAGCACCCGGTACTGGAGCAATTTCAGAGTAACGCAAAACTTCCTTAACTTGCATAACATTTACACCATAGATTTCATCCTCTAGACAAAATGTCACCCACTGCAACATAGGATCTTCTGATTGAGTTTCACTTTTTAACGCTAAACTAGTCGACATTATTCATCTCCCACGATCAAAAGCTGATCATCACAATTATTTAAGCGAGTCTTTGAATCCATTTTTTGGATCTTCTAACAATTCTATAAAACCCTGTACATCAAGTATGGCACACATATGATCAATTACGGTACCTGCTAACCAAGGTCTTTTACTTCTATCACTTCGCCACCTTACTTGAGATGGCTCTAGGGTTATTGCTTCAGCTACGCGCTCACAGGCAACGCCCCAGTTGGATCTATCAAGTTGAATCACAAAATGAAACTGCTCTTTTAAATCACCTTCATAATGATTTGGCATTACCCATCTTGCCGTGTCCACAGCACGAAGGTTGAAGTCACCAATATTCGTGACGCCCATAAACCAATCCGGCTGTCCAAAGATAGAAGTTAATTTATCTTTTTCACTTTGAAAAATACCACCAAGCTCAATAAGTGGAACAGCCATTTTTAAGCCTCCAACATAAAAGAGTAAGCATTCAAAACGGCCAACAGCCCAAGGTAAAGGGTCTGTTTTCGATGTTTTTTGAACTGGCTCTGGCTCTGGCTCTGGCTCTGGCTCTGGCTCTGGCTCTGGCTCTGGCTCTGGCTCTGGCTCTGGCTCTGGCTCTGGCTCTGGCTCTGGC